>JBFHQK010000176.1:0-5984 GCA_041592255.1 Fontimonas sp. | reverse complement strand
CGCTGGTCGACATTGACGCTGGTGCTCCGGTGACGCAGCGCTATTTTAAGGAAGGCAACGTGCTGGCGCGGGTGATCCCGGCCGGGCACCAGGCGATTTCGGTGGAGGTCAACGACGTCGTCGCCGTCGGCGGCTTTGTCAGGCCGGGCGATGTCGTCGACGTGCTGCTGTATCTGCGCGGCGGCGCCGGTATCGAGCAGCCGCAGTCGCGCGTGCTGATGCAAGCCGCGCGCGTGCTTGCGTACGAGGAGCGCATCATCGATCGGCCCGAGGGACTCAAGGAAGATGACAAGCAGCGCTCGCGTGTGCGCACGGCGGTGCTGGCCGTGCCCGAGCAGGACACCACCCGTCTGATGCTGGGGGCGAGTCTGGGCGAGTTGCGCCTGGCGCTGCACAGCCAGAGCGCCGATGCAGCCGCTCACGATCCGGTCGACACGGATGGCGCGGGCCAGCCGGCGGATGCAGCGGCGAAGCTCAAGGTGATCAGCAGCGCTGAGCTGTCGCGGATCAAGCCGGCACCCGCGCAGATCCCGTCGCGGCCGCGGATCGAAATCCTGCGCGGCAACACGCGCGAAGTCGTGACCACCAACTAGAGCGCTCCCATGAAGCTGGCAATGAGCCGTGCATTGGTCCGCATCAGCCTGGCGTGGTTTGCGGCGCTGACGGTGTTCCCGGCGCAGGCCGTCGCCCCCGGGGATGTGCTGCTGGTGGAGCAGGGCACGCACCGCCTGCACCGCGCCAAGGGCGAGGTGGCCCGCATCGCTGTCGGCAGCCCGCAGATCGCCGATGTCACCGTCATCAACCGCCGCGAGCTGCTGGTCACCGGCAAGACCCTCGGCGTCACCAGCCTGCTGGTCTGGACCAAGGGTCTGCAGACGCCGCAGGAATACCGCATCCGCGTCGGTGCGGTGACCGATCCGGTGCGCGCCGCCACGCCGGACCCGGAGCTGTCGCGCGCGATCGTCGACGAGGGTCGCGCGGTCTCCGGCCGCCTGCCCAATCTGCTGGCGCATCGCCGCGCCACGCTGGCGGCGCAGCCGCCTGCGGACGGCAAGCTCAGCGACCGCAGCGGCGTCGAGCTCGAAACGCAGGTGATGACGTCCGTCAAGATCGCCGATGTCGGCCGCAGCACCCTGCAGCGTTTCGGCCTGCATGGTTCGCGCACCGCGCCGAACACCGCCGGGGGCCTGTTCGCCCCGGGCAGCCTGTCGGGCGTGAGCCAGAATTCCGGCGATTCGGACGGCATCACTTTTGCGCAGAGCCTGCCGATTCAAAGCGCATTCAATCTGGTGCTGGCCGATCCGCGGCGCGGGCTGCTGGGCATCATCAGCCTGCTCGAAGGTAAGGGACTGGTGCGGGTGCTGGCCGAGCCGAGCCTGCTGGCGATGAGCGGGCAGACCGCCAGCTATCTGGCCGGCGGCGAGTTTCCGGTGCCGGTCAGCCAGGGTGGGGCGACCGCGGGCGGCATCTCGATCCAGTACAAGGAATTCGGCGTGCGGCTGACGCTGTCGCCGACGGTGCTTGCCCGCGACCGCATCGCGCTCAAGGTTGCTCCCGAGGTCAGCGATCTCGATTTCTCCGCCGGCATCCAGGTCGGCGGCGTCGCCGTGCCGGCGCTCAAGGTGCGGCGAACCGAGACCACCATCGAGCTGGGCGACGGCGAGAGTTTCGTCATTTCCGGCCTGGTCACCAGCAACCTGCTGAACAACGTCGACAAGGTACCGTGGCTCGGTGACGTGCCGGTGCTCGGTGCGCTGTTCAAGGCCACGCAGATGACGCGCGAGGACCGCGAGCTGATCATGGTCGTGACGCCGCGTCTGGTGCGCCCGATGGCGCGCGATGCGCGGCTGCCGAAACTGCCCGGTGCCGAGTACGACCGTTACGAGCCCAGCGTTGCCCGAACGATCTTTCTCGAGCGCGGCGAGTTCGACTCGGGCTTCAGCCGCTAGACTTCCGCGGATTCGATCACCGGACCCCTCGCTCCATGAAAACCCAGGCCGTCGTAGTCGCCGACGATCCCGTCTACTTGAGCTGGCTCGAAAACGCCGCCGGCCAGGGCGCGGAATTCTCGCTGATGCGGCCACTCGACGCCGAGGACCTGATCGAGCGCGTGCAGGCCATGGGGCGCGTGGACGTCGCGTTCTTCCAGTTCGAGGCCGGCAACCTCGATGCACGCATCAGCATGATGGAGCGTCTGGTCGAGCGCCTGCCCGACCTGCCGGTGGCCGGCCTGGGGGCTGACAGCAATCCGGACATCGTGCTCGCGGCGATGCGCGCGGGTGCGCGTGATTTTCTCGTGCTGCGCCGCGACGAAGGCGATGTCGCCGCGCTGCTGGGCAAGCTGTTGCGGCGCACGCTGCCGACCAGCCGGACGTTGCAGAAGCAGGGGCAGATGTTTGGTGTCTTCGCCGCGCATCCGACCGACGCCATCGCTTTCGTCGCCGAGCATGTCGCGCTGGCGGCGGTCGACACGCTGCCGCGCGCCGAGCCGGTGTTGCTGGTTGATATGGCCACGCCGGCGGGGGCGGGCGCGATCTTCCTGAATATCAATCAGTCGTACAGCGTGCTCGACGCGATCAACGACGTCTACCGCTGCGACCAGACGCTGATCGACACGGCCTTTTCCAAGCACGCCAGCGGACTCTATCTGCTCAGCCTGCCCGAGGATCTGGTCGGCCGGCCGCAGGCGAACTTCGAGGAGTTCATCAAGCTGCTGCAAGTACTGCGCGGCCTGTTCGGCTGTGTCGTCGTCGCTTTCGACGGCCACCTGCCCCTGGAGACCATCGCCGGCGTGATCACCCAGGCCGACCGCTCGGTGCTGCTGTCGGATCAGTCGATCATCAAGTCGCGCCACAGCAAGTATCTGCTGCGGGCGCTGCGGCTCGAGGATTGCCCGCTGGACCGCACCGCGCTGGTGGTCGACAACTACCGGCGCCGCATCGGACTCGAGCCGGAGAACCTGGCCGAGATCCTCGACCTGCCGATGCTGGGCACGCTGTCGGCGAGCCAGGGCAACGCGCGCGTCCAGGCGATGAACGCGGGTGAATCGCTGTTCGCCCTGGCGCCCAAGGATCCGTTCTGCGCCGATGTCCGCCAGCTCGCCAGTGCACTGCTGGCCGGACAGTCGCGGATGCAGCCCGTGGCGCAGAGTCTGCTGGGCCGGCTGCTCGGCTAGCGCGTACGCGGACCGGACACCGACGTGAGCACGACATCGCACGATCCGCAGATCACGCGCTTCCGGCTGTCCGACCAGTACCAGCAGCTGAAGAACAATTTTCACCGCCACCTGATCCAGCAGATCGAGGAGCGCGATCTCGATATCGATCGCTGGGACGCTGCGCGGATCGAGCGGTTGGTCACCGAGCAGATGCGCCGCTACGTCGTCGAGCAGCGACTGCCGATCAACCAGCGCGAGTCCGAAGCCCTGGCGCGTGACGCCCGCGACGAGCTGATGGGCTATGGTCCGATTCAGGCCCTGGTCGACGACGACAGCGTCAATGACATCGTCGTCAACGGCCCCAACACGGTGTTCGTGGAGCGCGAGGGGCGCTTGTACAGCGCGCCGGTGCGCTTTTTCAACGACGCGCACGTCGTGCGCGTGATCCAGCGCATCCTGGCGCCGATCGGACGTCGCGTCGACGAGTCCACCCCGATGGTCGACGCGCGACTGCCCGATGGTTCGCGCGTCAACGCGATCATCCCGCCGATTGCGCTCGACGGCCCGTGCCTGTCGATCCGCAAGTTCCGCAAGCAGCCGCTGCTGGCCGACGACCTGCTGCGCTACGGCACGCTCAGTCGTGCCGTGCTGGACTATCTGATGGAGCGGGTCGAGAAGCGCACCAACCTGATCGTCGTCGGCGGCACCGGCTCCGGAAAGACCACGTTTTTGAATCTGCTGTCGCAGTGGATCCCGCATGACGAGCGCATCATCACCGTCGAGGACGCTGCGGAGCTGCGCCTGCATCATTCCCATGTCGTGCGCCTGGAGACACGCCCGCCGAATCTGGAAGGCGAACGTGCGATCACCGCACGCGACCTGGTCCGCAACGCCCTGCGCATGCGTCCGGACCGCATCATCGTCGGCGAAGTGCGCGGTGACGAGGTGCTCGACATGCTGCAGGCGATGAACACCGGTCACGACGGCTCGATGACCACGCTGCATGCCAACAGCTGCCGCGATGCGATCCACCGGCTGCAGCTGCTCGCCGGCTTTGCCGGCTATACCGGCAGCGAGACCACGTTCCTCGGCCAGATCGCATCCGCGATCCAGCTGATGGTGCACGTCAGCCGGCTCAAGGGCGGCGAGCGGCGGGTCATGTCGGTCACCGAGATCCTCGGCGCCCGCGACCATGAGCTGGTCCTGCGCGACCTGTTCCGCTACGACCCCGAGCACGGCGTGCACGTCGACTGCCGGGAGAGCGCGTGATGGTGCTCGCACTGGTGTTTGCCGCCACCTTGGCGCTGGGCGGCGTCGCGATCGGCCTGTTCGTCCGCGCCGGCCGCCGCGAGCATGAAGAGGAACTGCTGCTGCGGCTGCGCGCGACCGGCGGCGACGAGTCGGCCTACGTGCAGCCCGCCGCCACGCAGATTCGCAACCCGCTGCTGCGCTGGGCCTGCCACCTGATCTGGCGCACCGGCGCCGAACTGTCGCCGGACACCGTCGTGCGCATCGTGCTGGTAATCGCCGTGCTCACGGTCGTATCGGTGCTGGTGCTCGGCCCCTTCGGCGGGCTGTCGACGATTGCGATCCTGCTGGCGTTTGGCTGGGCCTTCCTCAGCCGCCAGGCGTCGCAGCGGCGCATGCGCATCGCCGAACAGCTGCCGGCCTTCCTCGAAGGCGTGATCCGCGTGCTCGGAGCCGGCAACACCCTCGACGAGGCGATTTCAGCGTCCGCGCGCGAACATCCGGAGCCGATCCGCACACTGTTCGTCAGCGTCGGCCGCCAGGTGCGTCTGGGCGCGCCGATCGAGTCGGTGCTGATGGAGACCGCCGCGATTCACCAGATCCGCGATCTCAAGGTCATGGCCCTGGCCGCGGCCATCAACCGCAAGTACGGCGGCAGCCTGCGCAACGTGCTGCGCAGTCTGATCCAGGCGGTGCGCGCCCGCGATACCGCGGCGCGCGAGTTGCGTGCGCTGACCGCCGAAACGCGCTTTTCCGCGGTAATGCTGTCGCTGATCCCGCTCGGTCTGATGCTGTACATCTTCGCGCAGAACCCCGACTACTACCGCACCATGTGGGCTGACAGCGTCGGTCGCTGGCTGCTGGTGCTGTCGGTGGGGCTGCAGGTGATGGGCGTGCTGGTGATCTACCGGATGATGCGCTCGACCGAGGATCCGGCATGAGCCCGCTGCTGTTCGCTGGCGTCGTGGCGGCGACCATCCTGCTGGCGCTGCTTGGTCTGGGCGCGCTGTTGCTGCTGCTGGTCCGCGCCCGCACCGAGTCGCAGCTGCGCCGGCGTCTGGCGCCTGAGCTGGGTGGCAACGACGAGTTCGAGGATGCTGCGCGGGCGCCGTTGCTGACGACCTTCGCGCGGGGCGGTAAGGCCATCGAGGGCATGGTCGATGCCGAGGGCGAAAGCGCGCGCCTGCTGTTGCAGGCCGGCTGGCGGGGCGCGGATCAGCGGGCGCTGTGGTATGCGTTCCAGGCGCTGCTGCCGGTGCTGCTCGGCGCTATGGTGATTGCGTTCTGGCTGTTTGGCGAGGCGCCGAACAAGAAGCTGATGTCGGTGCTGTTCGCGTTTGCCGCGGCGGTGCTGGCGTTCCTGCTGCCGCGCTGGATCCTGCGTGCGGTGGCGGCGTCGCGCCGGCTGCGGCTTAAGGCGGAAGTGCCGCTGTTCATCCATCTGCTCGCCCTGCTGTTCGAAGCCGGGCTGTCGACGCGACAGGCGCTTGCAAGTCTGGTGCGCGAGGGCAGCGGGGTGCTGCCCGAGCTGGGGCGCGAGCTGGATCTGCTGATCCGCCAGCTCGAGGCCGGTGCGGAT
>JBFHQK010000175.1:0-5986 GCA_041592255.1 Fontimonas sp. | reverse complement strand
GATGCCGGTGCTCGCAGGCGCGGTGACCATGCTTCTCACGGATCGCTTCTTCGGGACCTCGTTCTTCGACGCTGCGGGCGGCGGTGACCCGGTCATGTTTCAGCACATCTTCTGGTTCTTCGGTCACCCCGAGGTCTACATCATGATCCTGCCGGCGTTCGGCATCGTCAGCACGATCATCCCGACCTTCGCCCGCAAGGCGCTGTTTGGCTATGACTCGATGGTGTACGCGACCGCGTCGATCGCGTTCCTGTCGTTCATCGTCTGGGCCCACCACATGTTCACGGTCGGCATGCCGCTGGCCGCCGAGCTGTTCTTCATGTTCGCGACCATGCTGATCGCCGTGCCCACCGGGGTGAAGGTGTTCAACTGGGTGGCGACGATGTGGAAGGGGTCGATGACCTTTGAAACGCCGATGCTGTTCGCGCTCGGCTTCGTCTTCCTGTTCACGATCGGCGGCTTTTCCGGCCTGATGCTGGCGATCACGCCGGTGGACTTCCAGTACCACGACACCTACTTCGTCGTTGCCCACTTCCACTACGTGCTGGTGCCGGGTGCGGTGTTCTCGATCATCGCCGCGGTGTACTACTGGATCCCGAAGTGGACCGGCCGCATGTACAACGAGTTCTGGGGCAAGGCGCATTTCTGGCTGTCGGCGATCTTCATCAACCTGACCTTCTTCCCGCAGCACTTCGCCGGACTGGCCGGCATGCAGCGGCGCGTGCCGGATTACGCGGTCCAGTTCACCGACTGGAACGTGATCTCGACGATCGGCGCCTTCGGCTTCTTCGTCTCGCAGTTCATCTTCATCTTCAACATGCTGGCGAGCTGCTTCGGCTGGTTCGGCCGCGCCCAGGCGCTGCCGAACCGGGTCTGGGAAGGCGCGCACGGACTCGAGTGGACGGTGCCCAGCCCGGCCCCGTACCACACCTTCGAGGATCCGCCGCAGATCGCCGAGGCGGAACTGACCGCCGCGCACGACGCCACCGACGCGCTCGATCACCACAAGCTGGCGTGAGCCGGCGGGGGATGGACGCAGGCATTCGTACTCAAGCGTTGAGCCGGACATGAGCGAGCAGTTGAGCCACACCGAGGAACAGCAGCGGCAGCGCCGGCGGCGCAATCTGCTGCTGTTCGCGGTGCACGTCCTGCTCGCGGTCGCGGTGCTGGCGGCCTTCGTCTACAAGGTGACGCACCCGTGAGTGTGCGCGCGCGCCGACGGCACACGCTGCGCCTGGTCGCGGTGACCGCCGGGATGTTCGGCTTCGGCTTTGCCCTGGTGCCGCTGTACGACCTGCTGTGCGACGCCTTCGGCATCAACGGCAAGGTGGCGCTCGCATCGGCAGCGGTGTCGCAGGCCGCGGTCGATGTCGAGCGCACCGTCACCGTCGAGTTCGTGACCACGGTCAATGGCGGGCGCCCGTGGCAGTTCCGCGCCGAGCGCGCGGCCATCGACGTGCACCCGGGCCAGTTGTACACGGTGAATTTCTTCGCCACCAACACCGAAGGCCACGACCTGGTCGCGCAGGCGGTGCCGCAGGTGGCACCCGCGGACGCCGCCCGGTATCTGAAGAAGACCGAGTGCTTCTGCTTCAACAACCAGCCGTTCGCGGCCGGCGAGGAGAAGCAGATGCCGGTGGTGTTCATGCTGGACCCGGAACTGCCGGCCTATGTCGACCGGGTGACGCTGTCTTATACGTTTTTCGACGTTACCGACGTCGCGATCAAGCAAGAATCGAGAGAACCTAGGAGCTGAACATGTCGAGCCCCGCTGCTCACCCCACGCAACGCTACTTCGTGCCGGCACCCAGCGCCTGGCCGTTTGTGCTCACCGTCGGCCTGGTCGCGCTGGTCGTCGGCGTGTCCGGCTATCTGGAGGATTCGCAGATCGGCGCGACGCCGATCTGGGCCGGCGCGGCGATTGCCGTCTACATCATCTTCCGCTGGTTCCAGGGCATCGCGCGCGAAAGCGAAGGCGGGCAGTACAGCGCGCAGGTCGATCGCACCTACCGCTGGGGCATGTCCTGGTTCATCTTCTCGGAAGTGATGTTCTTCGCCGCGTTCTTCGGCGCGCTGTTCTACGCGCGCAGCCTGTCGCTGCCGTGGCTGGGTGGTGAGGGCGCCAAGCTCGCCACCCACCTGACGCTGTGGCCGGGCTTCGAGGCGGCCTGGCCGTCGAACGGACCGGCGCAGCTGGGCGGCGAGTTCCAGACCATTCCGGCGTTCGACGTGCCGCTGCTCAACACCCTGATCCTGCTGACGTCCGGCTTCACGATCACGATGGCGCACCACGCGCTCAAGGACAACAAGCGTCTGGTCTGCATCCTGTGGATGTGGGCCACGGTCGCGCTGGGCGCCTCGTTCCTGTACTTCCAGGCCGAGGAATACATTCACGCCTACCGCGATCTCAACCTGACGCTGGGTTCGGGCATCTACGGCTCGACCTTCTTCATGCTCACCGGCTTTCACGGCATGCACGTCACGCTGGGCACGATCATGCTGCTGGTGATCACGCTGCGGCTGATGGCGGGTCACTTCAAGCCGGAGTCGCACTTCGGTTTCGAAGGCGTGGCCTGGTACTGGCACTTTGTCGATGTGGTCTGGATTGGTCTGTTTATCGTCGTCTACTGGCTGTAGCGAGGCCGCCGGCGCTCGACGCGCCGGCGCAATCGTCTTGCGCGCAGTGCCACGGCACGCAGCGGGCGGCAGTGATGCCGCCCGTTTGCGTGTGCGTTCAGGGCTGCGGCTGGGCGGTCGGCTGCGCGCGCAGCAGGCCGTGCGGCGCGATCCAGCCCTGCTGCCACGACAGCAGCACGAACAGGATCAGCGTGATCGACAGGGCGACGCGGATCTTCAGGCCGGTGAGCGCCCGACGCTGATCGCTGCGGTCGCGCACCAGGAACAGCATGCTGCCCATCAGCGAGGCCACGATGGCGAGCAGCAGACCGATGATGACGAGCTTGACGAGCATGGGATGGCGCAGCGGGACGGAAAGTCGCGCGCATCATATCGTCATCCGCAGCGCCGCCGCGTAGCGCGCAGGGGTGTGCGGAGATGAGCGCACGGGCATTCCGGCCCTACGGCTGGGCGATCGCGCTGGTGGTGCTGCTCGGTGGTCTCACCGCCGCGCTGGGTGCCTGGCAGCTGCAGCGGGGCTTTGCCAAGGCCGATCTGCTGCAGCGCTTTGCCAGTGCTGAGGCGCAGGCGCCGCGCGAACTCGGCGCCGGCGACCGCGCCGAGCGCGGCGTGATTGAACGTGTGCGCGCACGCGGCAGCTTCGATGGCGAGCGGCAGTTGCTGCTCGACAACCAGTCGCGCAACCGCGTGCCGGGCTACCGCGTGTGGACGCCGCTGCGGCTGGTCGACGGGGGCATCGCCGTGGTCGACCGCGGCTGGGTGCCGGCGGACGGCGACCGCAGCAAGCTGCCGGCGCTGCCGGTGCCGCCGGACGAGGTCAGCGTGGTCGGCTTCTGGCGCGCGCTGCCGCAACCGGGGATGCGTCTTGAGGTCGACAACTGTGCCGGCGCCGCGTGGCCGCGCATCGTCCAGTACCCGACGGTGGAGGAACTGCGTTGCCTGTACGGCGCGTCGGTGCCCGACGGCATGCTGCTGATGGATGCCGACGTGCCCGGCGGGTTTGTGCGCGACGGCGGCGGCGCCAGTCCCGGCCTGTCGCCGGGCAAGCATTATGCCTACGCGGCGCAGTGGTTCGTGTTCACGCTGCTGCTGCTGTTTTTCTTCATCAAGTTCAGTTTCAGATCCCGACATGATGGTTAACGCAACGCCCCGCGGACGCCCGCAGTTCCTGCTGCTGGCGGCGCTGTTCTTCGCGCCGCTGCTGGCTGCGGTGCTGCTCTACTTCGTCTTTCCGCAGTGGCAGCCGCAGGGGCATACCAACTATGGCGAGCTGCTGAGTCCGGCGCGGCCGCTGCCGGCCAGCGGGCTGCGCGACCCGGACGGGACGCAGGCCGACGCGGGCGCGCTGCGCGGCCGCTGGAGCTTCGTCTATCTGGGCGGCGAGCAGTGCGATGCGCGCTGCGCCGACAAGCTCTACCAGATCCGGCAGGTGCGGACCCTGCTCAACGAGAAGCGCCAGCGCGTGCAGCGCGTCTACATCGCCCACAGCGCGGACGCGCTGGCGGCTGCGCGCCAGCAGCTCGACGCCGAGCATCCGGACCTGCGCTACTTCCTCGACACGCCGGCGCAGGCGTACCACCGCTTCTTCGGCGCGGCGGATCCGCACGCGCTGTATCTGGTGGACCCGCTGGGCAACTGGCTGATGATCTACGGCGAGGGCGCCGAGTCCAAGGGCATCCTTGCCGATATCAAGAAACTGCTGCGCGTGTCGCAGATCGGGTGAGGCGTGGCGCTGCATGGTTCCGCCGTCGCGCGGTTGATGATCTTTGCGGGCCGTGCTGCGGCGCCGCTTCATTTCTGGGCCTGTCGTCAATGAACTGGTTTCGCCGTATCAATCTGCTGACCTTGATCCTGTGCTTCGGTGTGATCGTCTTTGGCGCCTATGTGCGCCTGTCGGACGCCGGGCTCGGCTGCCCGGACTGGCCGGGCTGCTATGGCCATCTGACCGTGCCCGAGGCCGAGCACGAGGTCACGGCGGCCGAGCAGCGTTACCCGCAACGCCCGGTCGAGGCGCCCAAGGCGTGGAAGGAGATGATCCACCGCTACCTCGCCTCGACGCTGGGAGTGCTGATCGTTGCGCTCGCGTTCATGTCGCTGCGTCACCGCGCGCCCGGGCAGCCGCGCGTGCTGCCGTGGGCGCTGGTGGGGTTGGTCGTGTTCCAAGGGATCCTGGGCATGTGGACCGTCACCTGGCAGCTCAAGCCGCTGGTGGTGACCGGTCATTTGCTCGGCGGCATGACGACGTTCGCATTGCTGTTGTGGATGTTCCTGTCGGCGCGACCGCGGCCGGCGGCGGTCGACGTGCGGGTGCGCGAACGTGAATACCGCAGCGAGCGCCAGGTCGCGGTCGAGTGGCAGCGCGGGGTGCACGCCGTGGTCGCGCCGTCGCGCCCGCCCGCGCCGCGCGGGGTGCCGGCGGCGGCCGCCGTCGCGCTGCTGGTGGTGGCGCTGCAGATTTTCCTTGGCGGCTGGACCAGCACCAACTACGCCGCGCTCGCCTGTCCGGACTTTCCGACCTGCCACGGCAGCTACTGGCCGCAGACCGATCTGCGCACCGCGTTCACGCTCTGGCATGGCCTGGGCATCAACTACGAGTACGGCATCCTCGACACGCGCGCGCGCGTGAGCATTCACCATGTGCACCGCGTCGGCGCGCTGGTGGTGACCGCGGTGCTGCTGCTGCTGGGCGCGGCGCTGCTGCGCAGCGCTGTGGCGGCGTGGCGGCGCTGGGGGATGGCGGTGCTGGGCGCGCTCGCGCTGCAGCTGAGCATCGGCATCAGCGTCGTCGTGTTCCAGTTCCCGCTGCTGGTTGCGGCGGCGCACAACGCTGGCGCGGCGCTGTTGCTGGCGGTGCTGGTGGCGCTCAATCGCCGCGCCTGGGAGCGCCGCTGACATGGCCACCGCACTCCAGAGTGGCCGGATGCTGAGTTCCCGTCTGCGCCTGCGCGAGTACTACGAGCTGTGCAAGCCGCGCGTGGTGATGCTGATCGTCTTCACCGCGGTGGTCGGCATGTTCCTGGCGGTGCCCGGCCTGCCGCCGCTGTCGGCGCTGCTGTGGGGAACGCTGGGCATCGGTCTGCAGGCCGCAGCGGCGGCGGCGGTGAACCAGATCATCGACCGTAACATCGACGCGCGCATGGCGCGCACCTGCGGCCGGCCGCTGGTCACCGGCAGCCTGACGATGACCGAGTCGATTGCCTTCGCCACCGTCATCGGCCTGCTCGGCTTTGCGCTGCTGTGGGCGTTGGTCAATCCGCTGACCGCGGTGCTGACGCAGCTGACGCTGATCGGCTACGCTGGCATCTACACGCTCTACCTCAAGCGAGCGACGCCGCAGAACATCGTCATC
>JBFHQK010000174.1:0-5995 GCA_041592255.1 Fontimonas sp. | reverse complement strand
GTCGACGATGATGCTGCGCGTGGACTTGAGCATGTCGCGGCCGGAGTCCGAGCTCAGCAGGATGAACAGCGACTCGGGTGTCGTCACCAGGATGTGCGGCGGGCTGCGCCGCATCCGCGTGCGCTCGACGCTGCTGGTGTCGCCGGTGCGCACCGCGGTGCGGATGCCGACATCGCCCAGCCCCAGCGCACGCACGCGCTGGCGGATGCCGTCCAGCGGCGCCTGCAGGTTCTTGTCGATGTCGTTGGACAGCGCCTTGAGCGGCGACACGTAGACGACGTGCACGCTGTCGTCGAGGCCGCGCTCGACGCCTGCGACGACCAGGTCGTTGATCGCGGCCAGGAAGGCGGCCAGGGTCTTGCCGGAACCGGTCGGCGCGGCGATCAGCGCATGGCGCTGGCGCGCGGTGACCTGCCAGGCCTGATGCTGCACCGCCGTGGGGGAGCCGAAGGTGTCGGTGAACCAGCCGGCCACCGCCGGGTGGAACAGTCCCGCCAGCGGGCCGTCCGCGACCGGCTCGGCGACGACGAGGGACAGGTGCTGCTGCATCGGACTAGCTTAACGCACGCGCGCCGCGCGCCCGGTCAACGGCACGGGTGTTGCTTGGGGATCCGGCGTGGCATCCGGCGGGGCGCGCGCACCGCCGTGGCGAAGTGTGCACAATGCGCGCCCGCCGGCGCCGTGCCGGGGTGTGAATCGTTTCTTTCTGGTTGAGCGTATGTCTGCTGCTGTCTCTCCCCCCGCTGCCGTCTGCCCGCAGCCGCACACCTGGCTGGACGACGCCCAGGGGTTCCTGCTCGGGTCGGTGTTCGTGTCGCTGGGCGTGGCGATGTTTGGCGCCAACGGTCAGCTGATCGGGGGCACCGCCGGCATCGCCTTCCTGCTGCACTATCTGAGCGGGCAGAGCATCGGCCTGATGTTCTTCCTCGCCAACCTGCCGTTCTTCTGGCTGGCGCTGACCCGCATGGGCTGGCGCTTCGGCATCAAGTCACTGATCGCCGTGGGCCTGCTCAGCGGCCTGATGCATGTGATGCCGCAGCTGGTGGCGTTTGGTGCCATCGCGCCGCTGTACTCGGCTCTGGCCGGCGGGCTGCTGATCGGCATGGGCGCGCTGGCCTTCGTCCGCCACGGCGCCAGCATCGGCGGGCTCAACATTCTCGCGGTCTACCTGCAGAACTCGCGGGGCATCAGCGCCGGCAAGGTGATGATCGGTGCCGATGCGCTGATCCTGATCGCCTCGCTGTTCGTGGTGGACGCGGTGCAGCTGCTGTACTCGCTGCTCGGCGCGGTGCTGCTGGGGGCGGTGCTGGCCTTCAACCACAAGCCGGGCCGCTATACCGGCGTCTGACACTCGGGCGTTGCCGCCGCCTTAATCGCGGAAGTTCTCGAACTGCAGCGGCACGTCCAGCTCGGTCTTGCGCAGCAGCGCGATCGCCGTCTGCAGGTCGTCGCGCTTCTTGCCGGTGACCTTGAGCTTGTCGCCCTGGATCTGCGCGTCGACCTTGAGCTTGGATTCCTTGATCTTGGCGATGATCTTCTTCGCCACGGTTTGCTCGATGCCCTGCTTGACCGTGACTTTCTGCTTCGCCCGCGACAGGTTGATCTCCGGCTCGGCAGCGTCGAGGCAGCGCAAATCGATCTGCCGCGCCGCCAGACGCGGGTTGAGGATGTCGTGCATCTGCTGGAGCTGGAACTCGCTGGGCGCGCTCAGCGTGATGACGTAGTCGTCGAGCTCGAAGGCGGCGTCGGTGTTGCGGAAGTCGAAGCGGTTGGTCAGCTCGCGTCGCGCCTGATCGACGGCGTTGGTGAGCTCGTGCTTGTCGACCTTGGAGACGATATCGAAGGAGGGCATGGGTTGTCGGACGTCGGAAAAGCGATAGGGCGGCGGGCGCATCCTAACCGACGCGTGCCGCGACCGGGCGGCGCAGGCGTGCGCGCAGCAGTTCGCGCGCCGCGGTGCCGACGAGTGTGGCCAGGCTGCGGGCGCGCAGCCACTCCAGGTGCAGCGCCCGGCGCTCCGGCACGCTGATCCACAGGCGCAGCAGATGGCGGCGGCGCGCGGGTTCGGGCCAGTCTTCGAACGCGGTGCGCGCGTGCAGGATCGTGTGATTGGAGATCAGCTGGATGTCGCCCGGCTCAAGATCCATGTCCAGGTAAAACTGCGGATCGCCGGCAATCGCATCGTAGGTATCGAGCACGGCCTCCTCGTCGGGCGTCAGCGGCGCCACATGCGCGATGCGCTCGACGCTGCGGAAGTAGTCGGACTGCCAGAAGGTGCGCAGCTCGCCACCGGCATAGCGGCACGGCGCCACCGGAAAGGCCGCGAGGCCGCCCTCACCCTTGGTGTCGAACCAGAAGGGCGCGAACAGCCGCGAGACCCGCTCCGGGGCACGGCGCTGGAACTCGTTGAACACCGCCACCGAGCTGACGATGCGCGACAGTCCGCCCGCCTTGGCCTTGTGCAAACACAGCAGGCCGACGATATCGGCGGCATCGCAGTGCGGCGCCAGGGCCTTGTTGGTGCGGTAGTAGCGCACGTCGCCGCCGCTGCGCTGGTCGTGGATGTGGCCGAGCAGGTCGCCCTGCGGGTTCTGCGCGCCGGGCACGCCCAGGTGATGACCCAGGCCCCAGAAGAACACGGCCGCCTGCTCGACGCTCCAGTGCGCGACCGGTAGCCCGCGGATCAGCACGAAGCCGCGGCCGTGGCGGATTTCGCGCCGCCACTGGCCAATGCGTGCGGCCAGTGTCGGCAGCGGCAGATCGGCGGACGTCAGGCGGGCGAGCGGCTTGCCGCTGGCGCAGGCGTGTTGCAGCGCGTGGCGGCATTCGTCGATTTCGGCCGGCGTCAGCTGCACCTGCCAGTCCTGGCGGCGGCGCATGTCGGCGCCGCGCCAGGCGGCGGCGTTGATTACCGGCGCGTCGGGAACGCGCTCGTGCGGACGCGCGAGGTAGTGCAGCGTCTGTGCGCGCAGTGATCGGTACATGCGGCCGTTCTCCCCGGTGAGCGACGCATGACCGGATTATGCAAGAACGCCGGCGCGCTGGCGCAGGCGCAGGGATTCAGCTGCCCCGCTTCAGAGCGCGCCGAGCAGATCGGCGAGATCGTCCTCGCTCAGGCCGGCGCTCTGGCGCGTGCCGCCATCGAGCACGGCCTGCGCCAGTGCCGCCTTGCGCGCCTGCATCGCCTGGATCTTCTCCTCGACCGTGCCGCTGCAGATCAGCTTGTAGACGAAGACCGGCTTGTGCTGGCCGATGCGATGCGCACGGTCGCTGGCCTGGGCCTCGACCGCCGGATTCCACCACGGGTCGTAGTGGATCACGGTATCGGCGGCGGTCAGATTGAGGCCGACGCCGCCGGCCTTGAGGCTGATCAGGAACACCGGCACGGTGCCGCGCTGGAAGCGCTCGACCAGCGCGCCGCGATCGCGCGTGGCGCCGGTCAGTTCGAGATAGCTGATGGCGCGGGCGCGCAGCGCCTGGGCAATCAGCGCGAGCATCTCGGTGAACTGCGAGAACACCAGCACGCGCCGGTTCTCGTCGATCAGCTCTTCCAGCAGTTCCAGCAGGTGCTCGAGCTTGGCCGATTCGTGGATGCCGCCCGCGCCGTCGAGCTTGACCAGCCGCGGATCGCAGCAGACCTGACGCAGCTTGAGCAGCGCGTCGAGGACGACGATGCCGGACTGCGCCAGCCCGCGGTCCGCGATCGAGGCCTGCACGCGCTGCTCCTGCGCCAGCCGCAGCGATTCGTAGAGATCGCGCTGGCGGCCGTCGAGGTCGATGTGACGCAGGATCTCGGTGCGCGGCGGCAGGTCCGGTGCGACGTCCTCCTTGCGCCGGCGCAGGATCAGTGGCGCGATGCGGCGGTTGAGTCGCTGCTGCCGCGCCTGGTTGTTGTGCTTCTCGATCGGCGTGCGGTACAGGGTGCTGAACACGCGTTCGCTGCCGAGCAGGCCGGGCTCGACGGCGTCCATCTGCGCCCACAGCTCGCCGAGGTGGTTCTCCAGCGGCGTGCCGGTGACGGCGAGACGGCGCCGGGCGCGCAGGCCGCGCACCACCTGGGCCGCCTGCGTGCGCGCGTTCTTGATCGTTTGTGCCTCATCGAGCACCAGCAGTCCGAACGTCTGTTTCCTCAGGCGCTCGTGATCGCGGCCGAGCAGCGGATAGGTGGTGATGATCAGGTCGTGATGCGCGAGCTGGGCGTAGAGCTCGCGCCGGTCGGGGCCGTGCAGCACCAGCAGGCGCAGCTGCGGTGCGAAGCGGCGTGCCTCCTCGCGCCAGTTGGCGACCAGGCTGGTCGGCACCACCACCAGCGCCGGCTGCTTCAGGCGCCCGGCGGCGCGTTCGGTCCAGATATGGGCCAGCACCTGCACGGTCTTGCCCAGACCCATGTCGTCGGCCAGGATGCCGCCCAGGCCGGCGTCGGCGAGAAAGCCGAGCCAGGCCAGCCCCTGCTGCTGATACGGGCGCAGCGTGGCCTTGAAACCGTCGGCCGGCTGCAGCGGTGGACGCGGCGTCGCCAGATTCTGCAGGCGCGCGCGCAGCCCCTCGCCGCCGTGCAGCGTCAGCGGCAGCTCCTCGAGGACCGCGGCCTGCGGCAGGCGCAGGCGCAGCGGCGCGTCGGGATCGCGTGCCTTGTGTTCGACCGGACGCGCCAGCCATTCGAGCAGGGGCTCGATCATCGCGCGCAGGCGCTTGAGCGGCAGCGGTACGCGACGGCGCTCGTCGATCGCGGTCAGCCAGACGGCGTCGTCGGCTTCGTTGGCCTGCAGCTCCTGCGGAAACCCGGGATCGGCCAGCAGGTGCCGCAGCACCGGCAGCAGATCGATGCGCTCGCCGGCCACTTCGATGCCCAGCGAGACGTCGAACCAGGCGTCGCCATGCTCGCGGATGTCGACATGCCATTGATCCGGCGCCGGCAGCAGCTCGACCGGGAAATCGTCGGCAAACTCCAGCACGAAGCCGGCGGCGGCCAGCCGTGGCAGCACGTTGCCGAGATGGCGCGGGGTTCCCGCGCGGCCTTCGCCATGTTCGAGTACGTAATCGCCGGCGCCGAAGCGGGTGAGATCGTCGTCGTCGAGATAGATGCCGAGCACATGATCGGCGGGGACCAGGTTGAAGCCGCGCAGGCGATCGGCGATCTCGCCTTCGAGGGCGCGCATGCGCTCGATGCGGTGCTGGTGACCGTCGTCGAAGGTCAGCGTGGTCCAGGCACGCTCGTCGGCGGGCAGGCGATGGCCGTCGTAGTCGAAGCTCAGCCGCGCCACGCCCACACGCGGCTCGACCGAGCGCCGGCCGCGCGTGTCGAGCCGCTCGCTGCGCAGGTGCAGTACCGCACGCGGCTCGCAGCGCACCGCCAGCGCCGTGTCCGGCGCGGCCAGCACCGGCTCCTCGAGCACCAGCGGCACCGGATCGTCGTTGCAGGCGATCGCGGCCAGCAGGGTGGCGACGCAATGCGCGCACTGCGTGCCGTCGGCACAGCTGCAGGCCATGCCGATCTCGAGCGCGGCGCGGGCGCTGGGGTTGAGGCTGATCCGGCACTGATGCGTGTCGGCGCCGGCGCGCACCTGCGCGCTGACCCGCAGACCGCTGCCGCCGCCGTTGCAGTCGAGCCGCTCGACGGCGCGCTGCTGCGCCAGGTCGTTGCCCTGGCGCAGCACCCTGCGATCGAACAGGCGCGGCCAGTTGGATCCGGCGAGCAGGGCGAGAAGCGGCGTATCCGACATGTGTTGCGGCGCGTGATGAGCGGCGGAAAAGCCTTACAGCCTAGCAAAACCGGCGCGCCGGTCCGTGCCGAGGGCGCGCGTACTTGTGTGCCCCGGGCGCTGCCGCATAGGCTACGCACACGATAAGAAAGGGGGAGTCCGATGACGGTTACACCGCTGTACGCCGGCCTGCTGGCGATCTGGTTCCTGGCGTTGAGCGTCCGCGTCGTGCAGAAGCGCGACGTCGTGAGTCTCGGCGACGGCGGTGACCCGCTGCTGCTGCGGCGCATCCG
>JBFHQK010000173.1:0-6050 GCA_041592255.1 Fontimonas sp. | reverse complement strand
GGCGGCAGTGGCTGCAGTCATGATGGCTCAGGAATTGGCAAGTCGTGCACTTTAGCACCCGCCTGCTGCGCGGCCGCGCGATGCCGACGGCGGTCAGCGCGCCTGCAGCCGCGCCTCCAGCGCCTCGCGCCGCGCAAGAGTGCCGACATCCGACCACAGACCGTCATACTGCTCCGCGCTGACCTGGCCGGCGTCGAGCGCTCGGCGCAGCAGCGGCGCCAGCGGGAAGGCGCCGGGCTCGGAACCGGCGAACAGCTCGGGCCGCAGCACCGACAGGCCGCTGAAGGTCAGGCGCTCGCCGCTGGCCTGCGCGCGACCGGCGACGCAGGCGAAGTCGCCCTGCGGGTGATGCGCGGGATTGGGCACAAGAACCAGATGCGCCAGATCGGCTGACGTCAGGTGTCGCGCGCGTTCAACCAGTCGAGCGAGCGGATAGTCGCTGAACACGTCGCCGTTGACGACGACAAACGGTGCGCTGCCGAGCAGCGGCAAGGCGCGGTGGATGCCGCCGCCGGTCTCCAGCGCCGGCCAGCCTTCGTCGGAGTACTCGATCCGCAGGCCGTAGCGCGTGCCGTCACCCAGATGCGCGCGGATGCGCGCCCCGAGCCAGCCGAGATTGACGACGGCCCGGCTCACGCCGGCGGACTTCAGGCGCAGCAGGTGGTGTTCGATCAGCGGCCGACCGCCGACGTCGATCAGCGGCTTGGGCGTGTGGTCGGTCAGCGGCCGCATGCGCTCGCCGCGCCCGGCCGCGAGAATGAAGGCGACCACGCTCACACCATGTCCAGCTCGTCGAACAGCTGCAGCAGCGGCGCCAGCTCAGGATAGTTCGCCGCGACCTCGCGCACGTAGCGGATGAAGCGCGGCACGTCGGCGAGATACTGCGGCTTGCCGTCACGGTAATGGATGCGGGCGAAGATGCCGATGACCTTGAGATGGCGCTGCAGACCCATCCAGTCGGCGGCGCGGCGGAAGGCGGCGTAGTCGCTGCCCACCGGCAGCCCCGCGGCGGCGGCCTGCGCCCAGTAGTGCCGCATCCAGGCGTCGATGCGCTCGCCAGGCCACGACAGGAAGGCGTCGCGGAACAGGGAGATCACGTCGTAGCTGATCGGCCCTTCGACGGCGTCCTGGAAATCGAGGATGCCGGGGCTGGGCCGCGATACCATCAGGTTGCGCGGCATGTAATCGCGGTGCACATAGACGCGCGGCTGCGCCAGCGCCGCGTCGACCAGTGCACGATTGACGGCGGCCAGCGCCTCGCGCTGCGCCGGCGTCAGCGTGCGCTGCAGGTGACGCGCGACATACCAGTCCGGAAACAGGTCGAGCTCGCGCTGCAGCAGCGCGGCGTCGTAGGGTGGCAGCACGCCGGGCCGGCTCGCCGCCTGCCAGCGCACCAGCGCGGCGATCGCATCGTGCATCAGCGCATCGGCATTGCCGGCGTCGAGCACGTGCAGGAAGGTCTGGCGCCCGAGGTCCGTCAGCAGCAGGTAACCGCGCTCACGGTCTTCGGCCAGCACCCGCGGCGCGTGCAGTCCGGCGGCATGCAGCAACTCGGCCACGGCGACGAAGGGCTCGAGGTTCTCCCGCTGCGGCGGGGCGTCCATCACCACCCAGCTGCGCCCGTCTGCGCTGACGCGGAAATAGCGGCGGAAGCTGGCGTCGGCCGACGCCGGCGCGAAATCGGCAGCCGTCAATCCAAGGCGCGCCAGCGCCCAGCTGCGCGCCGCCTGCGCGCGGACATCAAGCTCACTCGGGGAATCGGACATGACCGGGGTGCGTACAGACCGGCGCGCAGCTTACACCAGCGTCCCGGCGCAATTGCGCCTGCGCCCGGCCAGCGCCGATACTTGCGCCCTTTCACCAGGAATCAGCCGTTGCCCGCGCGTCCCTCCGCCCCGTCGCTTCTGGCGATCTGCCTGCTGGCAGCGCTGCCGGGCGCGCGCGCCGAGGAGGCTGCGTGCCCGCAGATCTCCGACACCCTGCCGCCGCCGGAATTCTCCTCTGATCCGCGCCTGATCCTCGACGCCGACACGGTCGATCTGAGCGCCGAGGGACGTTCGCGGCTGCTCGGATCGGTGCGCCTGCGCCAGGGCGAGCGCGAATTCACCGCCGAGCAGCTCGAATACGACGGCCAGGCACAGACCGTCGAGGTGCGCGCCGAGTCGATGTTCCGCAACCGCGAGCTGCTGATCCGCTCGACATCGGCCAGCTTCGATCTGGACGCTGAAAGCGGACGTTTCAACGGCACCGAGTTCGTGCTCCCGGAGCGCTCGGCGCGCGGCAGTTCGGACGTGGTGCGCATCGAGCGTGACGGCACCGCGCGCCTCGACAATGTGCGCTACACCACCTGCGCGCCCGGCACCGACGCCTGGTATCTGCAGGCCGGCGCGATCAAGCTCGATCATCCGGAGGGCCTGGGCACGGCGCGCAATGCGCAGCTGCGCTTCTTCGGCGTACCGATCCTGTACGCACCCTGGTTCCAGTTCCCGATCGACGACCGCCGCCGCAGCGGGCTGCTGTTCCCCACCTTCGGCGAGTCCGACAAGACCGGCTGGGACGTGCGTGTGCCGGTGTACTTCAACCTCGCCCCCAACTACGACGCCACGCTGACGCCGCGCTACATGTCCAATCGCGGACCGCAGCTGGATGCCGAAGGCCGCTATCTGCTGCGCCGCGCCGAGGGCCGCCTGGGCTACGAGTATCTCAACGATGACGCGCTGGACGGCGAGCGCCGCACCTATGCCGAACTGCAGCACCGCGGCCTGCTCAGCTCCAACCTGGGCGTCGACATCCGCTTTGCCGAAGTCAGCGACCGCCGCTATTTCGAGGATCTGGGCGGCAACGTCGACCTGAGCTCGATCACCCATCTCGATCGCAGCGCCCGCTTCACCTACAGCGCGCCAGCCGCCTACACGGTGCATCTGCTGCTGCAGGACTATCAGACGCTGGCCACCAATCTCGATCCGGTGGACGAACCGTATCAGCGGCTGCCCCAGGTGCGCATCGACGCGATCACGCGCAACGCGATCTGGGACACGCGCCTGGGCGGGGTGGGCGAATACGTGAACTTCGCGCGTCCGGGGTCGGTCGAGGGGCAGCGGATCGATCTGCATCCCTACCTGCGCATGGAAAAGGACCGCGTCGCCTGGTTCGCCAAGTCGCAGCTCGATTTCCGCTACACCGCCTACGAACTCACCGGCACCGCGCCCGGCCAGCCGCGCCAGCTCGAGCGCGCGCTGCCGCTGTTCAGCGCCGAATATGGCTTGCGCTTCGAACGCATCACCGCAGCCGGCGCACCGCAGACGCTCGAACCGCACCTGTTCTATCTGTACGTCCCCTACGAGAATCAGGATCAGCTGCCGCTGTTCGACAGCGGCGAGCCGGACTTCGACATGACGCAGCTGTTCGCGCGCAACCGCTTCTCCGGCGACGACCGGATCGGCGACGCCAACAAGCTCGCGATCGCCCTCACCGGGCGCCAGCTCGACGCCGCCAGCGGCGCGGTCCGCGCCAGCGCCAGCATCGGCCAGCTGTTCCGCTTCCAGGCCCCGCGCGTGCAGCTGCCCGATCAGCCGGCGCCGGACAAGGGCGCCACCGATTTCCTCGCCAGCTTCGACTATTACCTGTCGCAGCGCTGGGGCCTGGCCCTGGACACGCAATGGTCGCCTTCGGATTCGGACTTCACCCGCTCCAGCGCCGCCCTGCGCTACCGCAGCGATCGCAGATTCTTCGAATTCGCCTACCGCTATCGGCAGGATCTGCTCGAACAGACCGATCTGATCGTGTCGACGCCACTCTATGGCGGCTTCAGCCTGCTCGGGCGCTGGCGCTACTCGCTGCGCGATCAGCTCTCGCTCGACAGCATCGCCAGCCTGCAGTACGAGACCTGCTGCTGGGCGCTGCGCAGCTCGTTTCGCCGCTACATTGCCGACACCAGCGGCGAGCTCAATACCGGTGTCTATCTGCAACTCGAACTCAAGGGCCTGACCCGCATCGGCTCGGGCATCACGAACCTGTTCCCCCGCAACACGGTCGAATGAATCCGGCCGCAATACGCGATAATCCCCGTTTCCGACTCTTCGCACGCCCCACGCACATGAAGCTGCCCATTGCCCGCGCGCTGCTCTCCGCTCCCCTGTCCGTCCTGCTGCTGGCGCTGGCCGCGGCGTCGACGCCCGCCGTGGCGGCGCAGCCGCTTGACCGCATTCTGGTCATCGTCAACGAGGGGGTCATCCTGCAAAGCGAACTCGATCGCGCGATGGAGGAGGCCCAGCGGCAGATCCGCGAACGCGGCATCGCCGCGCCCGACGAGCAGGCGCTGCGCGCCCAGGTCCTTGAACGCGTGATTCTGACCCGCGTGCAGACCCAGCGCGCGCAGCAGGCCGGCATCCGCGTCGACGACCGCGAGCTCAACGAGGTGCTGACCAACATCGCGCGCCAGAACGGCATGAACCTGTCCGAGTTCGCCGACGCGATCCGCCGCGACGGCCTGGATTACCTGGCCGTGCGCGAGCAGGTGCGTGACGAGGTGGTGATCCAGCGGCTGCGCGCGCGCGAAGTCGACAGCCGCGTCACGGTCACCGACCAGGACATCGACATGCTGCTCGCCGCGCAGGGTGCCGATGCCGAAGCCGAGTACCGGCTGTCACACATCCTCGTCGCCGTGGGCGAAGGCGCCAGCGCCGATGCGCGTGACGCGGCGCGCCGCAAAGCCGAAGGTCTGCTCAAGCGCATCCGCGATGGCGAGGACTTCGCCAGCATCGCCATTGCCCACTCCGACGGCCAGCAGGCGCTGCAGGGCGGCGACCTCGACTGGCGCCGCAGCGCCGACCTGCCGACGGTGTTTGCATCCGCGGCGGCGAAGCTGTCCGCCGGCTCGGTCAGCGATCTGATCGAGACTTCGGGCGGCTTCCACCTGATCAAGCTCGTCGACCAGCGCGGTGGCGCCGAGCGCAAGACCGTCAACGAGACGCGGGCCCGGCACATCCTGATCCAGACCAATGCGGTGCGTAACGACGACCAGGCGCGTCTGCTTGCGCGCGATCTCTACACGCGCCTGCAGGGCGGCGAGGAGTTCGGCCCGCTGGCCAAGGAATACTCGGACGATCCCGGCTCCAAGAACAGCGGCGGCGATCTCGGCTTCCAGCCCCCGGGCGTGTTCGCACCGGAGTTCCAGGTCCGCATCGACCAGCTGCAGCCGGGCGAGCTGTCGCCGCCGTTCCGCACGCAGTTCGGCTGGCATGTGGCCGGCGTCATCGAGCGCCGCACGCGCGACACGACCGAGGAGACCCGCCGCGCCCGTGCGCGCGCGGCGATCGGCAACCGCAAGGCCGCGGAGGAGTACGACATCTGGCTGCGGCGCCTGCGCAACGAGGCTTACGTCGAGTACCGCCAGAGCGGTGACGCGCAGGCGGCCGGCGACAAGTCCTGAGTCCGGACCGAAGCATTTGCGCCTGCAGAACCGGCCGTGTCCGTCGCGAACCCGCGTGCCTGCGGCGCGCCGCACACGGTTTCCCGCGGCTGATCGGCGCGTCGCAACCGCGGTGAGCGCGTGGCTATCGCACGGATCCTGATCACGCCCGGCGAGCCGGCCGGCATCGGCCCCGACCTGGTCTGCATCCTGGCGCAGCAGCCCAGCGCCGCGCAGCGGATCGCCGTGTGCGATCCCGGCCTGCTGCAACAGCGCGCCGCGATGCTCGGCCTGAAACTGCGGCTGCTGCCCTACGACGCCGCCCAGCGCACCCCGCAGGCGGCGGGCGAGCTCGCCGTGCTGGCGGTCCCGCTGCGCGCCCCGGCGCGCGCCGGCACCCTCGATCCGGCCAATGCCGCCTACGTGCTCGATACCCTGGATCGCGCCACCGCGCTGTGCCTGGCCGGCGAGGCCGATGCGCTGGTCACCGGCCCGGTGCAGAAAAGCGTGATCAACGACGCCGGCATCGCCTTCAGCGGCCACACCGAATACCTGGCGCAGCGCTGCGGCGATGTGCTGCCGGTGATGATGCTGGCCACCGCGGGACGCGCGCCGCTGCGGGTGGCGCTGGCGACCACGC
>JBFHQK010000172.1:0-6065 GCA_041592255.1 Fontimonas sp. | reverse complement strand
GCCGCGGCGCTCGACGACGGCCTGGCGCAGCAGATGGCACGTCACGATCCGCGCCACCACGCCTGCGACTACGCGCGCGCGCTGCGGGTCCGCGTCGACCGCCACCGCGCACGCTTCGGCGCCTGGTACGAGTTCTTTCCGCGTTCCTGCGACGCGGGCGATCACGCCAGCTTCGCCGACGCCGCGCAACGCCTGGCGTATGTCGCGGCGATGGGCTTCGACATCGTCTACCTGCCGCCGATCCATCCGATCGGTCGCAGCTTCCGCAAGGGCCGCAACAACGTCATCACCGCAACCGTCGATGACGTCGGCAGCCCCTGGGGCATCGGCGCCGGCGCCGGCGGCCACAAGGCCGTGCACCCGCAACTGGGCAGCGTCGACGACTTCGCGCACTTCATCGAGGTCGCGCGCGCGCACGATCTCGAGGTCGCGCTCGATCTGGCCTTCCAGTGCTCACCGGATCACCCCTATGTGCAGCAGCATCCGCAGTGGTTCCGCCATCGCCCCGACGGTTCGATCCAGTACGCCGAGAATCCGCCGAAGAAATACCAGGACATCTATCCGCTGGACTTCGAAACCGAGGACTGGCCGGCGCTGTGGCGCGAACTCCGGAGCGTGGTGGCGTACTGGATCGCGCACGGCGTGCGCATCTTCCGCGTCGACAACCCGCACACCAAGCCGTTCGGCTTCTGGGAATGGCTGATCGGGTCGATCAAGCGCGAGCACCCGGACGTGCTGTTTCTCGCCGAGGCCTTCACCCGGCCCAAGGTCATGCACCGGCTGGCGAAGCTGGGCTTCACCCAGTCCTACACCTACTTCACCTGGCGCAACACCAAGCAGGAGCTGACCGACTACCTGACCGAGCTGACCCAGCCGCCGGGCTGCGAGTATTTCCGCCCCAACCTGTGGCCGAACACACCGGACATCCTCAACGAGTACCTGCAGTTCGGCGGCCGGCCGGCGTTCATGATCCGGCTGACGCTGGCGGCCACGCTGGCGGCCAGCTACGGCATCTACGGGCCAGCCTACGAGCTGGCCGAGGCCGAGCCGCGCGAACCCGGCAGCGAGGAGTATCTGAACTCGGAGAAGTACGAGATCCGGCACTGGGATCTCGACCGCGCCGACAGCCTGCGCGACTTCATTGCCCGCGTGAACCGCATCCGCCGCGAGAATCCGGCCCTGCACGCCGACGCCTCGCTGCGCTTCCACCCCGTCGATAACGCGCAGCTGATCTGCTACAGCAAGGCCACCGACGACGGCGACAATGTCGTGCTGGTGATCGTCAATCTCGACCCGCATCACCGCCAGGCGGGCTGGGTCGAGCTGCCGCTCGACCGCTTCGGCATCCACGCCGGACAGCCCTACCAGATGCACGATCTGTTAGGCGGCGCACGCTACCTCTGGCACGGCCCGCGCAACTACGTCGAACTCGATCCGCACGCCCAGCCGGCGCACGTGTTCCGCCTGCGCCGACGGGTGCGCCGCGAGCAGGACTTTGACTACTACCTGTGAAGGCGCAGGCGCGGCGGCGCGACGCGCGCCGGCTGCGCTTGACGCAGGTCATTGCAGCGTGACGGCGGCGTGCCCAGCGTACGGAGCTATGCCCGTTCTGGTTCTCAATGCCGGCAGTGCCACGCTCAAGTTCGCGCTGTTCGCCCGCGCGCAGGGCGCGCCGGCAACGCTGCGCGGATCGATCGAGCACTTCGGCCGCAAGGCGCGGCTGCACCTGCGCACGGGCGCGCAGACGCGCGAAGTGGCGGTGGTCGCGCCCGATCACGCCGCCGCGGCGCGGCTGATCCTCGAGCACGTCGGTGAAATCGGCGCCGCGGCGCAGGCCGGCGAGCTGATGCTGGCGCACCGCTTCGTCCACGGCGGAGCGCGCTATCGCGAACCGCTGCGGCTCGACGCCGCCGCACTGGCCGAACTCGAAACGCTGGTCGCACTGGCGCCCCTGCACATGGGCCCGGCGCTGGCGGTCGCGCGGCAGATGGCGGCGGCGCTGGGCGCCGATCTGCCCGCCGTCGCGGTCTTCGACACCGCGTTCTTCGCCGATCTGCCGGCAGCGGCGCACACCTACGCGCTGCCGCAGGCGCTGCTCGCGCGCCATGGCCTGCGCCGCTACGGCTTTCATGGCCTCGCGCACCGCTCGCTGTACGCGCAGTACTGCGCCGACGCCGGCGCCGTGGGCGGGCACGCGCGCGTCATCAGCTTCCAGCTCGGCAACGGCTGCTCCGCCGCGGCGATTGCCGGTGGCAGGGCGCTGGACTGCAGCATGGGCTTCACCCCGCTCGAAGGCCTGGTCATGGGCACGCGGGCCGGCGATCTCGACCCCGGCATCGTGCTCGAACTGCTGCGCCGCGGCCTGTCGCTGGCCGAGCTCGACGAGCTGCTGCAGCATCACAGCGGTCTGCGCGGCCTGTCCGGCCTCAGCGGCGACATGCGCGAACTGCTCGAACACGAAAGTCGCGGCCACGCCGGCGCACGGCTGGCGATCGAGGTGTTCTGCCACCGCGTGCGCAAGTATCTGGGCGCCTACCTGGCCACACTGGGCGGCGCCGACGCAGTGATCTTCGGCGGCGGCATCGGCGAGCACGCCGCCGAGATCCGCCGGCGCTGCCTGGAGGGCTTCGAATGGGCCGGCCTGCAGCTCGACGCGGCGCGCAACCGCAGCGGCCTCCCCGGGCGGATCTCGACGGCGGAGGCGCGGCTGCACGCCTACCTGCTGGTCACCGACGAAGAACACATCATCGCCACCGACGCCCGCGCCAGCGCCGCGCGGGCAGCGGTCACCTTCAGCACCCACCAAAGCCCCGCATGAACCTGCAACCGACCGGCACGCCAGACGCAGACACCGCCGCCGCGCCGCTGAGCGATGAGGCGCTCCAGCGCATCGACGCCTACTGGCGCGCCGCGAACTATCTCTCCGTCGGCCAGATCTATCTGCTCGACAATCCGCTGCTGCGCGAGCCGCTGGCGCCGGCGCACGTCAAGCCGCGCCTGCTCGGCCACTGGGGCACCTCGCCGGGCCTGAGCTTCATCTACGTGCACCTCAACCGCGTGATCCGGCGCGACGACCTCAACGTGCTCTACGTCGCCGGCCCCGGCCACGGCGGCCCGGCGCTGGTGGCCAACACCTACCTCGAGGGCAGTTACTCCGAGCTCTACCCGGATGTCAGCCAGGATGCGGCCGGCCTCAAGCGCCTGTTCCGCCAGTTCTCGTTCCCGGGTGGCGTCGGCAGTCACGTCACCGCCGAGACCCCCGGCTCGATCCACGAAGGCGGCGAACTCGGCTACGCGCTGTCGCATGCGTTTGGGGCGGTGTTCGACAACCCGGATCTGATCGCCGCCTGCGTCATCGGCGACGGCGAGGCCGAGACCGGTCCGCTGGCCACCGCCTGGCACTCGAACAAGTTTCTCGATCCGGCGCGCGACGGCGTGGTGCTGCCGATCCTGCACCTCAACGGCTACAAGATCGCCAACCCGACGGTGCTCGCGCGCATCCCGCACGCGGAGCTGGAAGCCTTGATGACCGGCTACGGCTACAAACCGCACTTCGTCGAGGGCGACGAGCCGGCGGCGATGCATCAGCGCATGGCGGCGGTGCTCGACCAGACGCTGGTCGAGATCCGCGCGATCCAGCAGCGCGCACGCGAAGGCGGCAGCACCGAGCGGCCGCGCTGGCCGATGATCGTGCTGCGCTCGCCCAAGGGCTGGACCGGCCCCAAGACCGTCGACGGCCACAAGACCGAAGGCCACTGGCGCTCGCATCAGGTGCCGCTGGCCGAGCTGCACACGCGGCCAGACCACCTGCGCCAGCTCGAGGACTGGCTCAAGAGCTACCGCCCCGAGGAGCTGTTCGACGAGCAGGGGCGACTGCGCGAGGCGCTGCGCGAACTGGCGCCGCGTGGCACACGGCGCATGGGCGCCAATCCGCACGCCAACGGCGGCCTGCTGCTGCACCGCCTGCACCTGCCGGATTTCCGCGACTACGCGGTCGCGGTGCCGACGCCGGGGGCGAGTCGCGCCGAGCCGACGCGGGTCATGGGCACGTTCCTGCGCGACGTGATGCGCCGCAACGAGGAACAGCGCAACTTCCGCGTCTTCGGTCCGGACGAGACCGCCTCGAACCGGCTCGGGGCACTGTTCGAAGTCACCGAGCGCGCGTGGATGGCGCCGGTGCTGGACGACGACGATCACCTCGCGCCCGGCGGGCGGGTGATGGAGATTCTCTCCGAGCACACCTGCCAGGGCTGGCTCGAGGGTTATCTGCTGACCGGCCGCCACGGCCTGTTCTCGTGCTACGAAGCCTTCATCCACATCGTCGATTCGATGTTCAACCAGCACGCGAAGTGGCTCAAGGTGAGCAAGGAAGTGCCGTGGCGGCGACCGATCGCGTCGCTGAACTATCTGCTGACCTCGCACGTCTGGCGCCAGGATCACAACGGCTTTTCGCATCAGGATCCCGGCTTCATCGATCACGTCGTCAACAAGAAGGCCGACGTGATCCGCGTCTACCTGCCGCCGGACGCGAACTCGCTGCTGTACGTGACCGATCGCTGCCTGCGCTCGCGTGACTTCGTCAACGTCATCGTCGCCGGCAAGCAGCCGCAGCCGCAGTGGCTGGACATGGACGCCGCGGTCAAGCACTGCACCGCCGGCATCGGCATCTGGGAGTGGGCCGGCACCGGCAGCGGCGAGCCTGACCTGGTGATGGCCTGCGCCGGCGACGTGCCGACGCTGGAGACGCTGGCCGCGGTGCAGATCCTGCGCGAGCAGCAGCCGCAGCTGAAGGTGCGCGTGGTCAACGTCGTCGACCTGATGACGCTGCAGCCGCGCGAGGAGCATCCGCACGGCCTCTCCGACCGCGAGTTCGACACCCTCTTCACCACCGACAAGCCGATCCTGTTCGCCTACCACGGCTACCCGTGGCTGATCCATCGCCTGACCTACCGCCGCACCAATCACGGCAATCTGCACGTGCGCGGCTACAAGGAGGAGGGCACGACGACCACGCCGTTCGACATGGCGGTGCGCAACGACATCGATCGCTTCCACCTGGTCTGTGACGCGATCGACCGCGTGCCGACGCTGGGCTCGCGCGCCGCCGCGCTGCGCCAGGCGATGCGCGACCGCCTGATCGAGCACCGCGCGTACATCACCCGTCACGGCGAGGATCCGCCGGACATCCGGGACTGGACATGGCCGGGCTGAGCGCAGGAGCGGCGCGATGCTGATCGAGCCGTCGATCAACGGCGCGGCCGCCGCGCAGCACGTGGAACTGGCCGCCGATCCGCTGTGGTACCAGGACGCGGTGATCTACGAGGTGCACGTCAAGGCCTTCTGCGACAGCAACGCCGACGGCATCGGCGATTTCGCCGGCCTGACCTCCAAGCTCGACTACATCCAGGACCTGGGCGTCAACACCATCTGGGTGCTGCCGTTCTACCCGTCACCGTTCCGCGATGACGGGTACGACATCGCCGACTACCACAACGTCGATCCGTCGTTCGGCAGCCGCCGCGACTTCAAGACCTTCGTGCGCGAGGCGCACCGCCGCGGACTGCGCGTGATCACCGAGCTGGTGATCAACCACAGCTCCGACCAGCATCCCTGGTTCCAGGCCGCGCGGCGCGCGCCGGCGGGTTCGTCCAAGCGCGACTTCTACGTCTGGAGCGACAACGACCGCAAGTACGGCGACACGCGCATCATCTTCACCGACACCGAGAAATCGAACTGGACCTGGGACGAGGTCGCGCAGGCCTATTACTGGCACCGCTTCTTCTCGCACCAGCCGGATCTGAACTTCGACAACCCCCGCGTGCTCAAGGCGGTGATCCGCACGATGCGCTTCTGGCTCGACCAGGGCGTGGACGGGCTGCGCCTCGACGCGATCCCGTACCTGGTCGAACGCGAGCACAGCAGTTGCGAGAACCTGCCCGAGACCCACGCGGTGCTGAAGCAGATGCGCGCCGTGGTGGACCAGCACTACGACGACCGCATGTTCCTGGCCGAGGCCAACCAGTGGCCGGAGGACGTGCGCGACTACTTCGGCGACGGCGACGAGT
>JBFHQK010000171.1:0-6096 GCA_041592255.1 Fontimonas sp. | reverse complement strand
TTCGACGGCGACGACTGCCCGGACACCCGCACCATCCTGACCTACTCGCAGAGCACGGACCCGACGTCGCCCCACTACGCGGACCAGACCCAGCTCTACTCCCTGGGGGGCTGGGTGCCGGCGCGATATTGCGCCGGCGAGACCGCCGGCCACGTGACCGCGACGCTGAACCTCTCCGAGTAGGAGCAGCACCGCTCAGACCCCCACCCGGCGGGCACGCATCAGCGGCCCGCCGGCCTGCCGCCGTGTTGCAGCGCGGGCCGACGGACGGTGGCGGATCCGCACCAGACCGTGTCGGCGCGATGCGCGACGTTGGCGCCAGATGCCGCCCTGTTGGCGCCATTACCCGGCATGACCACGGATGTTTCCACCACTCCGGCAGTCGCCCCGCAGGCCGGCCGGGCGCCGCCGGCAGCCGGCGTGCGGCGGGCACCTTAGGGCCGGCACCGCGGTCTTAGCCGGGCGGGCAGCCACGCATACCACCTGCGACGGTGTATCTGAACGGCTACCTGTCAGCCTTTCATTCTTGTGGAGTACCCCGGTCCGGCGCGATCCGGTTGGAGACAAACATGGCGATCGAACTTATCCGCAGCCGCAGCAAGGAGTCGACCATCAACCCCGACCTCATCGCCATGCTGCGCCAGGTGCTGGCGATGGCGGAGGCGGGCGAGATCCAGGCCGCAGCGGTCGCCTATGTGCATGACGGCCAACCCGTCATCTGTTATGAAGCGGACGGATACGAGGCCGAGATTTCCTGCGCGGCGCGTCAGGTCGACGAGGACATGCGCAGCGTGATCTTTTACGACGCCGACACCGGCTGACCCCCCCACGCGACACGCACCCGCACACCCGCTCCGCGCCACCGGCGGTCACCGGCGGCGACTCAACCCCTGCAGAGCGGCGCCGTACTGCCGATAAGGTCGCGACATTTGTCGCCGACGCAGGGGGTGCGCCCGCATGCAGACCATCGGCCGGTTCGAGGTGATCGGCGCCCTGGGCCAGGGTCGCCAGGGGTCGGTGCTGCTCGCGCGCGATCCCGACCTCGACCGCCGCGTCGCCATTAAGCTGCTGCGGCTGACGCGTGAGTCCGGCCGACCGCGCGCCCATCTGCTGCACGAGGCGCGCGCGGTCGGCGCGCTGCGCCATCCCGGCATCATCCCCGTCTACGAGGCCGGCGACCACGACGGCCAGCCGTATCTCGTTTTCGAGCATGTCGACGGACGCACGCTGTCGGCGCTGATCCGCGACCAGGGCGCGCTCAAGCCCGCGCATGCGGCCAGACTGATGATCGATGTGCTCGACGCCCTGGGCCATGCGCACGACGCCGGCATCGTGCACCGCGACCTCAAGCCCTCCAATGTTCTGGTCGACAGCGCCGGCCGCGCCCGCGTGATGGACTTCGGCGTGGCCCTGCGCATCGGCCACGACAGCCCGTGCGGCGCACCGCTGGTGGGAACCCCGTGCTACATGGCGCCGGAATACATCGCGCACGGCCACAGCGGTCCGCAGAACGACATCTTTGCCGCGGGCCTGCTGCTGTACGAGATGCTGTTCGGCGCGGCTGCAGTCAAGGGCGATGGGGTGTTCCAGGTGCTGCACCGCATCGCCAACGAACCGCTGGTCCTGCCGGCCGGCGCCATCGCCACCGCCGGCGAACCGCTCATCGACATCCTCGCCAAAGCCACCGCCAAGGATCCGTCGCTGCGCTATGCCGATGCCGGCGCGATGAAGCAGGCGTTGCAGCACTACCTGCAGCCCCACTCCCCCGCCGCGCGCCCGCCGTCCGGCTCGAGCACGCTCGATTTCCTGCTGCTGCGGATGCGCCACAAGAGCGATTTTCCGGCGATGTCCGCGGCCATCGGCAGCATCAATCGCATCGCCCTGTCGGAACGCGCCAACGCCGCGTCGCTGGCAAACGCGATCCTCAAGGATCTGGCGCTGACCAACAAGATCCTGCGCCTGGCCAACTCGGCCTACTACCGCAGCCTGGGCGGCGGCCGCGTCAGCACCGTATCCCGCGCGATCGTGATCCTCGGCTTCGAGACCGTGCGCAATCTGGCGATCTCGCTGATGCTGCTCGAGCACATCCGCGACAAGCAGCACGCCGATACGCTGCGGGACGAGTTTCTGCGCGCGAACCTGCGCGGCCTGCTGGCGCGCGCACTCTGCCAGCCCGACGCCCCGGCGCGCGGCGAGCAGGCCTATATCTGCGCCCTGTTCCACACGCTCGGACGCCTGCTCGCGCATTACTACTTCCGCGAGGAAGCGGAAATGATCGACCGCATCGCCGCCGCCGAAGCCTGCGGCGAGGAGGCCGCCGCGGCGCGCGTGCTGGGGGTCAGCTATGAGCAGCTCGGCATCGGCGTTGCGCGCGTCTGGGGTTTCCCGGACACCCTGCTGCACAGCATGCACCGGCTGGGTCCCGGCCCCGCGGCACGCCCGGCCACGGAAGATGACCGCCTGCGCCTGCTCGCCGCGTGTGCCAACGAGCTCGCATGCGTGCTCGAGCACAGCGCCGGCGCGTCGGCCGCGGGCGCCACGGCCGCGCTGCTGCGGCGCTACGAACAGGCACTGCCGCTGTCCGTGCGTGAACTGACCCGGGTGGCGAACACGGCCACCGAGCACCTGCGCGAGCTGGCGCGCGTGCTCAACCTCGGCGCGCGGCAGCCGCAGCTGGCCGCGTTGCTCGCCGGGTCCGAGGCCGAACCCGCCGCTGCAACCCGCACTCCCGACCCGGCGCTCACCGGGGCGTTGGCCGAGGAGCCCGCGCCGGTGCTCGCAGCCACACCCGGCAGCGACGCCGAAGCCGTGCTCAGCGCCGGCATCCAGGACATCAGCCAGTCCCTGGTCGACGGCACGCCACGCGCTGCCGACCTGCTCTGCGCCATCGCCGAGCTCATCTACCGTGCGCTGGCGGCGCGACGCGTCCTGGTCTGCCTGCGCGAACCCGGCGCGGCCTCGATGCGGGCGCGCTACGGCTTTGGCGCCGACGTCGATACCGGGCTGGCGCAGCTGCGCTTTGCGCTCGGTCAGCAGGATCTGTTCAACCTGATCCTCGCACGCGACGTCGATGTGCTGGTCAGCGACGCCGCCGCCGACAAGGTGCGCCGGCACCTGCCGGAGTGGTATCGCCGCCATTTCGACGCCCAGTCCTTCATCGTGCTGCCGCTGCGCTTGCGGCAGGAACCGGTGGCGATGATCTATGCCGAAGCCGCTGCCGCCGGCGGCATCCGCGTGAGCCGCGAGACGCTGGCCCTGCTGCGCACGCTGCGCAACCAGGCACTGCTCGCACTCAAACAGTGCGCCTAGATGTGGCGACAGACGCGGGCGACGGCGGCACAAGCGGTTCAAGTGGCCGCCGGCCGGCGCCGATACAGCACTGAACCCGCTTCACGCGCGCCCTCAATGCCTGTTTCCAACCTCGGCCGCATCCTCGACCAGCTGGGCGCGTGGCAACCGTTTCCGCGCGCCATGCTGGTGTACGTCGACGTCAGGCATATGCGCAGCGTCAACAAGCTGGCGGCGGCGGGCGCCGCCGACGGGGTCATCGGCGCGGTGACCGGCGCGATGCGGCAGTGGGCCGGCGCGCACGGCATTGCCGATCGGCTCTGGAGCAATGAATTCATTGCCGCCAAGTCCATCGATCACGGCCAGACCGCGGTGGATGAGGCCACGGCGCTGCGCGATCGGCTCACCGACATCCGTTACGCCTCGCTGCTCGGCCACAACCCGATTGCGGTGTCGATCGGCATGGTGGTCGTCGGCCCCGACGCCCGCTGGGCCGAGCATGTCGCCAGTGCCGCCGAGGCCTGCGAGGCGGCCAAGCGGCGCGGCCTCAACCAGATCGTCACCTTCAATCACAAACACGGCGGCACGCAGACCTCGCAGGTCAACGCCGCCCATGTGCTCAATTTCCGCAAGCTGATGCGCGAGGGGCGGCTGGTGATGGCGCCGCAGCCGGTGATGGACATCCGCGGCGCCAGCCCGCGCCTGGCCAAGGCCGAGTTCCTGCTGCGCATGGAACAGGATGGCCAGCAGCTGCCGCTGCCGGCCGGCACCATCGAGACGCTCGAGTACTTCGGACTCGCCTCCGAGCTCGACGGGTTTGCCGCCGAGACGGTGATGAACTGGATTGCCCATCATCCGGCCGCGATCGCCCAGCTCGACGGCATCACGATCAACCTGTCCGCCAAGTCGCTGGCCGACGGCCGCTTCATGAGCCGGCTGTATCACGATGCGCGCGGCATGCACCTGCCGCCGGGCAAGCTCGGCTTCGAGATCACCGAAACCGCGGCCATCGAGCACCTGGAACTGGCGGCCGATCTGATCGAGGACTTCCGCGGCATCGGCTGCTGGTTCAGCCTCGATGACTTCGGCTCCGGGCTGTGCTCGTTCGGCTACCTGCATTCGCTGGCGGTCGACGAGGTGAAGATCGACGGCCGCTTCATCCGCGACGTGGCGCAGAACCCGGTGTCGCAGGAGATCGTGCGTGCGATCCAGCAGGTGGCGCGCGCCACCGGCAAGCGCACCGTCGCCGAATTCGTCGACGAGCCGCGCAAACTAACCGTGCTGCAGGGCCTGGGCATCGACTACGCCCAGGGCTGGCTGTTCTACCCCGCAATCCCGACCGAAAAGCTGATGGAGCTGCTCAGCGCCGAGGGCGCGGCGGCCACCGCGCCGGCGCCGCGCACGCCGCGCTGACACCGCCGGTCGGCACTGACCGGCCGGACAGCCGCGGCGTGGCCGCACGGCCAATACGGTACAGTATGTTTGCATCGCAGCATACGCTACAGTATGGCCATTCGATGCCGACATCTGCGCGGCATCGCACCCTATTTCATCCCTGCGGAGATGCTTGATGCCTCAGTACACCCCCCCGCTGCGCGACATGCAGTTTGTCCTGCACGAGCTGCTCAACGTGGTGCCCCAGCTCCAGGCCCTGCCCCGTCACGCTGACCTCGACGCCGACACCCTCGACCAGATCCTGGAAGAAGCGGGCAAGTTCGCCGCGGAAGTGGTGTTCCCGCTGAACCAGTCCGGCGATGCCGAGGGCTGCACCCGCCACGCCGACGCCAGCGTGACCGCCCCCGCCGGCTTCAAGGACGCGTATCGGCAGTTCTGCGAGGCCGGCTGGCCGGCGCTTGCCTGCGAGCCGGATTTCGGCGGCCAGGGGCTGCCGGAACTGGTGCGCAGCGTGCAGTACGAGATGCTCAATTCCGCCAACCAGTCCTGGACGATGTACCCCGGCCTGACCCACGGCGCCTACTCGGCGCTGGTCACGCATGGCACGCCGGAGCTCAAGGCGACCTATCTGCCGAAGATGGTCAGCGGCGCCTGGACCGGCACGATGTGCCTGACCGAGCCGCATTGCGGCACCGACCTGGGCATCCTGCGCTCGAAGGCCGAACCGCTGGCCGACGGCTCCTACGCCATCACCGGCACCAAGATTTTCATTTCCTCGGGCGAGCATGACCTCGCCGAGAACATCGTCCACCTCGTGCTCGCGCGCCTGCCGGATGCGCCGGCCGGCACCAAGGGCATCTCGCTGTTCATCGTGCCCAAGTTCCTGCCGCGCCCGGACGGCTCCCTGGGCGAGCGCAATGGCATCGCCTGCGGCTCGATCGAACACAAGATGGGCATCCACGGCAACGCCACCTGCGTGATGAACCTCGACGGTGCCCGCGGCTGGCTCGTCGGCGAACCGAACAAGGGCCTCAACGCGATGTTCGTGATGATGAACGGCGCGCGCCTGGGCGTGGGCATGCAGTCGCTGGGGCTGGCTGAAGTCGCGTACCAGAACTCGCTGGCCTACGCCAAGGACCGCCACCAGATGCGCTCGCTGTCCGGCCCCAAGGCCAAGGACAAGCCGGCCGACCCGATCATCGTCCACCCCGACGTGCGCCGCATGCTGCTGACGCAGAAGGCCTACACCGAAGCCGCGCGCGCGTTCTGCTACTGGATCGGCCTGATGATCGACCAGGAGCACGGCCACCCCGAGGAGAAGATGCGCAAGGACTGCGCCGACCTCCTCGGGATTCTTCATCGCCTTGGCGCCGATCTCGCCGGTGAGCTTGGTGACCTTGTCGCCCAGATCCA
>JBFHQK010000170.1:0-6098 GCA_041592255.1 Fontimonas sp. | reverse complement strand
TGCGCCCCTTTTCGCGACGCGCAGGAGTGTTTCATGGGTTGGGACCTGGTACCGACGGGCAAATACGTTCCGAACGACATCAACGTCATCATCGAAATTCCGATGAACAGCGAGCCGGTCAAGTACGAGGTGGACAAGACCTCGGGCGCGATCTTCGTCGACCGCCTGCTGACCACGCCGATGCGCTATCCGTGCAACTACGGGTACGTCCCGCACACGCTGTGCGGCGATGGCGACCCGCTCGACGTGCTGGTGATGACGCCGATGGCGCTGATCCCCGGCTGCGTGATCAACTGCCGTCCGATCGGCATGCTGGAGATGGAAGACGAGTCCGGCACCGATGAAAAGCTGGTTGCCGTGCCCAACAACAAGATCTTCCCGCTCTACAAGCACATCACCAGCGTGCGCGAACTGCCGGACCTGATCCGCGACCAGATCCAGCACTTCTTCGAGCACTACAAGGACCTCGAAAAGGGCAAGTGGGTCAAGGTCAAGGGCTGGCATGGCCCGAAGGACTCGATGAAGGCGATCGAGGCCAGCATCGACATGTTCAACAACGCGAAGAAGAAGCCGAACTTCTGAAGCGTTGCCGCAGGACCGGAAGAGGCGGGCTTGATGCCCGCCTCTTTGCGTTTTCAGCCCAGATGATCGTGCACGTGGCGCGCGGCGACGTAGCTGAACGCCATGATCGTGAAGCTCGGATCGACCGACACCGGCGTCGGGAACACCGAGCTGTCGGCGACGAACAGGTTGTCGAAGCCGTGCACGCGGTGCGATGAATCGGTGACCGAGTCGCGCGCATCGCGGCCCATGATGCAGCCGCCGGAGGGGTGCGGCGCGGCCATGTACAGTCCGCCGGCGCGGATCGGCAGGCGCTCGATCTTCGCCAGGTCCGCCTCGCCCTCGAGCACGAGCGCATCGGCACCGGCGACCAGCAGCTTGCGCGCGCCCACCGCGAACTGGACCTGCGCCTGCTTGCGGATCGTGTCGCGCAGGATCGCCTGCGTCGTCGGTCCGTAGGGGTATTCGACCTTGGGCGTGCCGTCCCTGGCGAGTTTCAGCTCGCCGAGCTCGTCGGCCGGGTCGTCGATCCACGCGATCGTGCCGCCGATGTTCTTCATCCGGCTCATCCACTCGCCCAGTTCGTCGCCCATCAGCGGCATCATCGAGCCGAGCAGGCCGGGCTGGATCTGGTTGGCCATCAGCAGATAGCCGCCCTCGACGTAGCGGCCGGCGTCGTCGTGGCGCGCGAGGCGGAAGTGCTCGACGCCGAAGGCCGCCGGGATGTTGCGCCAGAGCACGATGTCCTCGTCGTAGAGGCCGTGCACCATCGCCGTCGGATTCATGCCAAAGCTCGTGCCCAGCTTCGGCAGCTGTTTCTTCAGGCCCTGCTTCATCAGGAACGGCGCGCTGTAGTAGCCGCCGGCGGCGACGACGAAGGCCTTGGCCTCGATGGTCAACGCGATGTCGCTGGCGCGGTTGCTCGGCCGGTGCACGACGCGCGCGAGCAGGCGGCGCACCTGGCCCTGCTCGCGCACCAGCTCGCGGGCCTCGACGTCGGCGTAGACACGCGCGCCCAGCGCGACCGCCTGCGGGATGTGCGTCACCAGCTGCGACTGCTTGGCGCGGTAGACGCAGCCCTGCATGCAGTGCCCCGACTTGACGCAGTGCTTGCGCGCCTGCGGCACCGGATGCCCCTCCCAGCCGAGCCTGTGCGCGCCGTCGCGCAGCAGCTGGTTCATGCGGTTGTGGTATTCCTCGGTAGCGGGGTGCACGTTGAGGTTGGGCGTCAGCTCGTCCCAGGCCGGCATCAGCGCCGCGAGGTCGTGGCCCTGCACCCCGTAGCGATCGGCCCACAGCTGCAGGCGGTCTTCCGGCGCGCGGTAGCTGTCGGCCCAGTAGTGCACCGAGGCGCCGCCGACGTTGTGCCCCGACAGCAGCAGCGTGCCGCCGTCGGCCGACGCGCGCATGCTGCGGTCAGCGGAGAGCTTGGCGTTCATGCCCAGCTCGCTCTGGTCGAAGCTGCTTTCCGGGTAGTAGCCACCGCGTTCGAGCACCACCACGTCGCGGCCGGCCTCGGCGAGCTTCTTGGCGATCGTCGCGCCGCCGCAGCCGGAGCCGATCACGCAGACCTCGGCGCGGATCGTCTGCGAGGCGGTCAGGTCGCTCCACTGGTAGATGCGCCCGCTCATGTTCCCGCTCCCGGCGACTGTTGCGCATACCAGCGACGCTGCTCGCTGTCCTGCTCCGGCAGGCGGCCGAACGGGCCGTCGTAGCCGATCGCCGCCCAGGTCTGCGGGTGCGCGAAGTAGAAGAACTGCACCAGGATGCGCAGATTGCTGCCGATGGCGCGCAGCAGCTCGACGCCGCTGGCGCACAGTCGCGCCAGAATTTCGCGCCGCCCCTCCACGTCCAGCGCCGAGAACCGCGACAGGCGGCCGTAGAGCGGCGGCAGGTACTCGAGCACGTCGAGCGCCGAGCGGATGTCGGCGCGGATCGACTCGGCGACAAAGCTCAGCTCCTCGTCGAAGCGCCGCACCACCTGCGCCTGCGCCGCGCTGGGAAAACCGGTCTGGGTCGGCACCACCGCCGCCGCCACCGCCGCCAGGGTTTGCGCCTCGGCTGCACTCAGCGCCAGCAGCACGCGTCCGTCGCTGCCGCGCTCATCGCCGCGGCGACAGCCGCTGGCACCCAGACCGACGCCGGCGAACGCCGTCAAAGCCGCCGCGCCGCGCAGAAAGCGCCGCCGCGTCGTCCCGCCCCAGTCCAGCCCCGGCATCGCCGGCGCCGGCACCCGCTGCTGCGCGCTCATGCCCACCTCGTCCGCCGTTTTTCGTACGCGTATGTTTATCGACCGGCCGCCGTGGCGCAAGGCCCGTCGGCGCCGCGCCGATATCATGCAGACGGCAGGTGCCCTTGCCCCACCGATCCGGAGACGCATCCATGAGCGCAGTGCTGCCGCCGAGCGACGCCGAGGCCGCCAGCGAAGGTGAACGCACCACGCTGCTGGTCGCCTATGTGCTCGACGCGCTGGCGCCGATGACCGGCTTTCTGGCCGCCATCGTCAGCGTGATCATCAGTCACATCAAGGTCGGCGAGACCCGCAACGCCTTCATCCGCAACCATCACCGCTGGCTGATCCGCACCTTCTGGTGGAACCTGCTCTGGGGGCTGGTGTTCGCACTGCTGACGCTGGTGTTCATCGGCTTTTTCGGCCTCGCCGCGCTGCTGATCTGGTGGCTGTACCGGGTGATCCGCGGCCTGATCGCCTACTCCAACGGCGCGCTGCTGCCCGAGTAGACCGCCGCCAGCGCATCCACCACCGCGTCGGCCTGCCGCTGCGGCGGCCAGCGCCCGTCGACGCGGATCGCCGGCGCCGGCGGCTCGAAGCGCGCGGCGATGGCATCGACCAGTGCGGCGTTGCGGTCGCTGGCCGGGTGCTGCGCCCGGCTGCCCTCGACACGCGCACGGGCCAGCGCCACCGGCACGTCGACCCAGACGAAGACCACCGGCGCGCAAAGCGCGGCCGCCTGCGCGGCAAGGCGGTCGCGCTCAGCGGCACGCGCAAAGCTGCGACCGTCGGCGATCACCGTGGCCCCGCGCCGCAGCCGCGCGCGAATCGCGTCCTCCATCTCGGCATTGGCCGCGGCGCTGATCGCTGCATCCACCGCCACGCCCGGATAGCGCTGCGCGCGCAGCGCATCGCGGTCCACGATCTGTGCCGGCAGCCGCGCGGCGAGCGCACGCGCCAGCGTGCTCTTGCCGGCGCCGGGCAGACCGACCAGCACGATCAGCCGGCCGCGGCTCAGGCCGCCGGGTCGGGCCATAGCCAGGCCGCGCCGCGCACGCCGCTGGAATCGCCGTGCAGCGCCGGCCGCAGCGGCGTCTCGACGCTGTCCGAGAACACCCACTGGCCCCACAGCGCCGGCACGCGGCGGTAGACGCGCTCGACCTTCGACAGGCCGCCGCCGAGCACGATCACATCGGGGTCGAGCACGTTGATGATCCCGGCCAGCGCGCGCGCCAGCCGATCCTCCCAGCGCTGCAGCGTCGCCTCGGCGGCGGCCTCGCCGGCGGTGGCGCGCGCGACGATGTCCTCGCTGCGCAGGCGCTCGCCGGTGACGCGCTCATGGTCCAGCGCCAGCGCCGGGCCGCAACACCAGGTCTCGATCGAGCCATGGCGGCCGTCCCAGCCCAGCGGGCCGGGCACTTCGCCCCACTCCGGGCGCGGCCACGGCAGCGCGTTGTGCCCCCATTCGCCGGCGATCGCATTAGGCCCCGACAGCAGCTGGCCGTCGACGGCGATGCCGCCGCCGACGCCGGTGCCCAGAATCGCGGCGAACACGCAGCGCGCGCCGGCGGCGGCCCCGTCATGCGCCTCCGACAGCGCCAGGCAGTCGGCGTCGTTGGCGATGCGCACGCGCGCACCGAGGCGCTGCTGGAGATCCTCAAGCAGCGGCTGACCGTTGAGGCAGGTCGAGTTGCAGTTTTTCATCCGCCCGGTCAGCTTCGAGCGTGCACCGGGCGTGCCGGCGCCCACCGGCAGACCGGCGACGCCGACGTCCTGCTCGAGCTGCGCCACCAGATCGACAATCGTCGTCAGCGCGGCAGCGTAATCGTCCGGCGGGGTCGGCACGCGGCGGCGGGTGAGGATGCGCGAGTCCGCGGCCATGACCACGCCTTCGGTCTTGGTGCCGCCCAGATCAATACCGATGCGCATCGCTGCCGATATCCCGTCGTTGATGAATTGCGTGCCGCATTCAGAACTCGCTGCGCACCAGCAGGCTCAGCGCGTCACTGGCGAACTCCGTGCGCGCGAACGTGTGCAGCCATTCCGCGGAGAGGCTGACACTGCACAGGTACCAGCGCAGGCCGAGGCCGGTCTCGCCTTCGTCCCGGTCATCGGACGGGGTCGGGATGACCGACGGCGTGCCGCCGGCATCGGCACTGTCGCCCGCGTCGCGGTCAATATCGTAGCGGTAGCCGACGAAACCGTAAGGCTCGAAGCTGCCGAAGCGGTAGGTGAGCTCGGCGCTGAGCGCGGCCTGCAGCAGGTGCAGCCGGCGGCTGCCGACGCTGCGGGCGCCCGCGCCACCGGTTTCGGTGTAGCCCTCCGCATCTTCGAGCGCATAAATCAGGCCACCGCGCCCGGTCAGCAGCCAGGCGCGGCCCATCGCCTGCAACCCGCTGAGGAAGCCGGTCATGAACCAGCGGTCCGCACCGAAGCGCGCGGTCAGATCTTCCGGCACGCTGCCCGGATCGATCCGCACCTGATCGGTCGACACGCTGCTGTAACCGGCAACCCAGTCGACGCTGAACGCATCGCCGAGCGGATGCACACCGAACAGATTGAGGCCGTAGCCGTCGCTGTCCTCGCCCCCCCCGTTGAACGGGGTGTCCGTGCGGCGGCGCTCGATGCTGGCGGCGAGGCCGAGCGCACCGCCAGTCGCCAGCAGACGATCGGCACCGATCAGCACACTGTCGAGATCCGCCGTGTACGGTGCGCTCGCATGGTCGCCGTCGAAACTCGAGCGCGCATAGCTGAACCACGAGCCGATGCCGTGGGCCTCGGTGACCCCCAGCATCTGCGCGACGTAGCGCTGCACCCGCGCCGACATCCCCTGCGGCCGGCCTTCGCGGTCGCTGCCCGGATCCGCGCTGCGGCGCGCGGCAACGCGCAGACTGTCGTAGCCGGTGACCGATGATGAGGCGCGGTCGAGGCAATGCTTGTTGTTGCGTTTGGAGCAGGGATCCTTGGGTTCCGCCTTCGCCTGCACCGCCAGCGGAGTCAGCAGCAACAGCACCAGCGTGATACGGATCACAGTGGACATGAGGCGGCTCCCGGTCGGTGTCTCGCCTACTGCGGCCGCGGCAGCGGCCGCGGCATCTGCAGGCGCTGGGCCTGGTTCATCGAGCGCAGCATGTTGCCGACGCCCTGCAGTCGCATGCGCCGCGGCGGGCTGGGCGGGCTGCCGGCATCGGCAATCTCGGTGCCGTAACCCGGCTCGTCGATGATGACGCGGCCGAAGTCGTTCCACACCTCGATCGCGGTCGCGGCGCCGGTCTCCGGCGCCAGCAGCACGATGCGCGCCGTCTCG
>JBFHQK010000169.1:0-6111 GCA_041592255.1 Fontimonas sp. | reverse complement strand
GCCGCGCGCAACTCCTGCTCGCCGCGGGCGGCGACGCAGGCGCGGACCTGCGCGTCGGGCACCGTGACGTCACGCAGGCGCATCAGCGCGCTGCCGGCGTGCTGCAGCGCGGCCCACAGCCCACGCAGCCAGGGCGCGGCGCCGTCGAAGCCCGCCAGCACCACGGTGGCCGGCGCAGGCAGCGCACCGGCGGCCAGTGCCGCGATCACGCGGCGCCGGGCGTCGGCGGGATCCACTCGCTGCAGGCGCGCGCAGCGGGCACGGTAGGCCTGCGCCCAGTGGTTGAAACGCTCCACGTCGGGCGTCGTCGCCGGCAGCGGCAGCTCGATGCCATGGTCCCGGCACAGGCGCCAGGCCTCGCCGGCCAGCTGCGCCGCTTCGGTTTCGCGCAGCAGTCCCTGCGCATCCGTGCGCGTTTCGGCCACCACCAGGCGCCACAGCAGCTCGACTTCGGCAGGCCCCAGCGCCGCCGCCTCCGCGGCGCCGCCGCTGGCCAGCCGCTGCAGCGCAAGCTGTTCCCCCAACCGGTCGAGGAAGGTTTCGGCGGTCTGCAGCGCCGGACTCGCCCAGGCCAGCACGCCGCGCGCCAGCTGCCAGCGCGCGTAGGCGTCCTGCAGATGCTGCGCCAGGCGGCGGCTCGCACACAGCACCACCAGCTCGGCGCCGGCCATCGGCGCCTGCGCCGCCAGCCGCTCGAACACAACGGCGCGGTCCAGCTCGGATGCGATGGGATCGGTCATGGTGATGGGCGGCACTGAATCAGACGCCAGTATCGCCGGCGGCAGGCTCAGAATCGGAGCCTGCCACGAAAAAACCCGCAGCTGGCTGCGGGTTTCTTTTTCAACGCCAGCGGAGTTTCAGCCCTTGCCGACGACGGCCAGCCGCTCCGCCAGCGCCTTGGCCGGCACGTAGCCGTTGACCACCTCGCCATCGGGCAGGATCAGCATCGGCGTACCGCGCAATCCAAGCTCGCCGCCCAGCACCCACTCGCGCTCGATCGGCGACTCGCACTGCGTGTTGCCGCTCAGCGGCGCACCCTGCTTGGCTTGGGTCAGGGCCTGCTTGCGGTCACTGGCGCACCACACCGCCTGGGCTTTCTTGAAGGATTCGGTGTTGGGGCCGGAGCGCGGGTAAAACACGTAGCGGATGGCGATACCGAGCCGGTTGTAGTCCTCGATTTCGCGATGCAGCTTGCGACAGTAGCCGCAGTCGATGTCGGTGAAGACGGTGACGGTGTGCGCCGCCTTCTTCGCCGGCGCGAACACGATCATGTTCTCCTCGCCCAGCGCCTCGATCTTGGCCAGGCGTTCGCCCTTGCGCTTGTTTTCGGTGAGGCTGACGCCGGTGGCCAGCTCGACGAGATCACCCTCGATCAGGTAGTTGCCGTCGGACGTGATGTACCCGAACTGCGTGCCCTGCTGGATTTCGTAGAGCCCCGGCACCGGCGCCGGACGGATCTGCTCGCGCTCGATTCCGGGCAGTGCCTGGGTGACCTTGGTGCGGATCTTCTCGAGTTCCGAGTCCTGCGCACAGGCCACAGTGATTGCGCCAAGCGCGAAGGCGAAAACCCCGGTCAGGGGCAGGGACAATTTCATGGGAAAGCAGTCGTGCGGTTGAAGAGGCGGGATTATGACAGCAAGCGCCCGCGAAGATTCCAGCCCCGGCGGCACACCGGCCGGCGCCCTCACCCGCGCGGATGGTGCCGGGCGTGCAGCTCGCGCAGGCGCGCCTGGGCGACGTGGGTATAGATCTGGGTCGTTGACAGATCGGCATGGCCGAGCAGCGACTGCAGCGCGCGCAGATCCGCGCCGTGCTCCAGCAGGTGGGTCGCAAACGCATGTCTCAGCGTGTGCGGCGACAGCTGCGCGCGGATCCCGGCGCCATGGGCGTAGCGCTTGATCAGCCGCCAGAAATTGTGCCGGGTCATGGTCTGCGCGCGCGCGGTCAGGAACAGGCCGTCGAGGCTGAGCCCCCGCGCCAACTCGGGACGCACCTGAACGACATACCGGCGCACCCAGTCCATCGCCACTTCGCCCATCGGCACCAGACGCTCCTTGCCCCCCTTGCCGACGACCTGGACCACGCCGGCACGCAGATCGACCGCATTGACGTTGAGCCCGACGAGTTCGCTGACCCGCAGGCCGCTGGCATACATCAGCTCGAGCATCGCGCGGTCGCGCAGCCCCAGCGTCGTCGCCGGATCAGGCGCCTCCAGCAGGCACTCGACCTCGCGCTCCGACAGGGTCTTGGGCAGCCGCAGGCCCAGGCGCGGCGAATCCAGGCGCGCCGTCGGGTCGTCGGCGCGCTGCTGATCGGCGTGCAGGTGGCGATAGAACTGGCGCAGCGCCGACAGCAAGCGCGCCTGCGACCGCGGACTCAGGGCGCGCGCGACCAGATAATCCTTGAGGTCGTCCTCGCCGGCCGCCAGCACCGAGCGGCCGCGCGGCACCAGCCAGCGCGCCAGCAGCCGCAGGTCCGAGCGGTAGCTGGCCTGGGTATTGGCGGACAGGCCGCGCTCCAGCCACAGGCGGTCGAGAAAGCGCTCGATCGCCGCGGTATCTTCGGCAGAGGGCGCAGCGGCGGGACGCAGGGCGGGCGACTGGGCATTCACGCCGGCGAGAGTACATCGCTGCGCCCCGGCGAGGGATTCCAGTCTGCACGGCAGCGCGCCGATAATGCGTCCATGCTCAAACGCACCTTCGACTCGCTGTACCCGCCCCTGGCGGCTGCGATGCTCGCCGCCGTGACCGCGCTGGTCTGCGCCGTCGTCATTGCCGGCCCGACCCTGACGATCCGGCGCGAGCTGGGCCGCCTGGGCGTGCGCCTGCTGCTGCTGAGCATCGGCATCCCGCTGCGCGTGCACGGCCGCGAGCACCTGCCGCAGGGGCCGTGCATCGTCGTTGCCAACCATGCGAGCTATCTCGACGGCTTGGTGCTGACCGCCGCCCTGCCGCGCCGCTTCAGCTTCGTGGTCCAGGACGGTGCCGCCTCGTGGCCGCTGATCGGCCTGACGCTCAGGCGCATGGGCGTGATCTTCGTCAACCGCGCCTCCACCCATCACAGCGCGCAGCTGACGCGCCAGCTGATGCGCCGGCTGCACCAGGGCGAGCCGCTGGCGATCTTCGCCGAAGGCACGTTCAACGCCGCACCCGGCCTGCTGCCGTTCAAGAGCGGCGCCTTCCTGATTGCCGCGCGCACGCGCTCGCCGGTGGTGCCGGCCGGCATCCGCGGCACCCGGCGCCTGTACGGCGGCGGCCGCAGGCTGCCGCGCTGGAGCACGGTGCAGATCGAATTCCAGCCGCCCCTGCACGCCGATGGCGGTGACCGCGACGCCGCGCTGAAGCTGCGCGACCAGACCCGCAATCAGGTGCTGGCCCTGTGCCGGGAACCGGATCTGCAGCCAGCGGCGCTCCCCGCGGATGCGCAGGCCTGATGCGCGCTCCCGCAGCTGATCCGCTATTCTGCGCGCCCACCCGCATGCGCCCGGCGATCAGCTCGACGCGATGACCCTCCGCCGCCGCAATCCCCGCGCATGGACCAACTGGGCCGGCACCGTGCGCTGCGCCCCCGCGCACCACGCGCTTCCGGTCACGGTCGAACAGATCCAGGCCGAGATCGTGCGCGCTGCCGAGGAAGGCGAGCGCCTGCGCGTGGTCGGCAGCGGCCACTCCTTCTCGCCGCTGTGCTGGAGCGACGACAATCAGCTGTCGCTGGCACGCTTCACCGGCATCGAATCCAGCAACCTCGAGCGCGGCCGGGTCTGGGTGCGCGCCGGAACGCGCCTGCACCGGCTCGCCGAGGCGCTCAGCGATCGCGGCCTGGCCCTGGAGTGCGCGCCCGACCACGACAACCTGACCCTCGGCGGCGCGCTGGCCACCGGCACCCACGGCAGCGGCGCGGCCTACGGCAATCTCGCCTCGATGGTCACCGCCCTGCGCATGGTCTGCGCCGACGGCTCGCTGCGCGAGTTGTCCGCAACCCACAACCCCGAACTGTTCCACGCCGCCGCGGTATCGCTGGGCGCGCTGGGCGTGATCACGCACATCGAACTGCAGTGCGTGGCCGAATACCGGCTTGAAGTCAGCAGCGCTGCCGCCACGCTGGGCGAGACGCTGGCGCGCGTCGACGAACTGCGTCGCGATCATCGCAACAGCGAGTTCTTCTGGTTTCCGTATACCGATTCGGTGGTACTGCGCCGCTTCGACCTCACCCAGGAGCAGCCGACCTGGCTGTCGCCGGTGCGCCACACCCTGCGCCGCGGCATCGACGCCGCCGTGTTCCGCAGCCTCGCCAGCGCGGCGCGCCGCGCACCGCGCATCAGCGAACAGTTCGGCCGCCTGGTCACACAGCGCGTGTCCGGCCGCCGCGACGTGCTGTTCGCACGCGACGCCTACGCCTTCCGCCGCCGCGGCCGGTATCAGCAGCTCGAGTTTGCGCTGCCGGCCGCACGCCTGGAGCCGGCGCTGCGCGCCCTCGACCGGCTGATCCAGGCGCTGCAGTTTCGCGTGCACTTTCCGATCGAGGTGCGCTTCGTCGCGGCCGACGAGCACTGGCTGTCACCGCATTACCGACGCGACAGCGCCTGCATCGCCGTGCCCGCCTACACCCACATGGCGTTCGAAGCGTACTTCGGGCCGATTGCCGAACTGCTCGAGCGTCACGATGGACGACCGCACTGGGGCATGGTCCACGACTTCACCGCCGAGCGCCTGCGCACGCTCTACCCGCGCTTCGACGACTTCTGCGCCCTGCGCCGACAGTGCGACCCACGCGGCCTGTTCCTCAATCCGCACCTGGCGGAGCTGTTTGGCGAGGAGCTGCGCTGAACGATGACGGCGCACTCCCCGTCACCCCGCGAACGCTATCAGCGCGACCTGCGGCGCAGCGACTTCGTCCGCGACCCGGCCCAGGCACGCGCCGTCGATGCACTACACCACATCTACGAGGCCCTGCAGGCGCACCCGCCACGGCGGTCGCTTGCACGGCGCCTGGGCTTGGGCGGGCCGCGCTGGCCGGCAGTGCGCGGACTCTACATGTGGGGCGGCGTCGGCCGCGGCAAGACCTACCTGATGGACGCCTTCTGCGATGCGCTGCCGGCGGCGACGCGGCTGCGCACGCACTTTCACCGCTTCATGCTCGACGTGCACGAGCGCCGTCGCCGTTATCCGGACGAACGCGACCCGCTCAAGCTCGTCGCCGCCGAGTACGCCGCCGAACTGCGTGTGTTGTGCTTCGACGAATTCTTCGTCTCCGACATTGCCGACGCGATGATCCTCGGCCGGCTGTTCGAGAACCTGTTCGCCCACGGTGTCACGCTGATCGCCACCAGCAACATCCCGCCCGAACGGCTCTATGAGGGTGGCCTGCAGCGGGCCAACTTCCTGCCTTTCATCGACGTGCTCAAGCGCCACGTCGACGTGCTCAACGTTGATGGCGGCGTCGACTACCGCCTGCGCGCACTGACGCATGCCGAGATCTACCACTGCCCCTGCGACGCCCACGCCGAGGTCAATCTCGGCCGCTGGTTTGCCGAGCTCGCCCCCGAACCGGGCCAGGCCAACGAAGAACTGCTGATTCACGGCCGCACGATCCGCAGCCGGCGCCTGGCCGACGGCGTCGCCTGGTTCGACTTCGCCAATCTCTGCGAAGGCCCGCGCAGCGCCGCCGACTATATCGAGATTGCCCGCACGCACCACACGGTGCTGCTGTCACGCGTGCCGCAACTCACCGCGTTCCACGAGGATGCGGCGCGACGCTTCATCAACCTCGTCGACGAGTTCTACGATCGCGGCGTCAAGCTGATCATCGCCGCAGACGTCGCGCAGACCGCACTGTATGTCGGCGAAAAGGCGCGCTTCGAATTCCAGCGCACGCAATCGCGCCTGACCGAAATGCAGTCCCACGAGTATCTGGCCCGGCCGCATCTGCCCTGAGCCCTGGCGTCGGCGGTTGCAGCCTTCTCTGCGCCCCGGCGCCGATCTTGACGCAGGTCAACGCGCGTCGGGGGCGCAGGTCCAATGATGGCGGCATCGTCGCAACACCGAGAGCCACCATGACCGCGTCTGCGCATTCCGCACCCGTTCGCGCCACATGGGTTCTGGCCGCCGACCG
>JBFHQK010000168.1:0-6196 GCA_041592255.1 Fontimonas sp. | reverse complement strand
GGCCGCCGTGCTGGGCGCCGGCATCATGGGCGGCGGCATCGCCTATCAGAGCGCCGTCAAGGGCACGCCGATCATCATGAAGGACATCGCCGACAAGGCGCTGGACCTGGGCATGAGCGAGGCCAACAAGCTGCTGTCCAAGCAGGTCGAGCGCAAGAAGCTGACGCCCGAGAAGGCCGGCAAGATCCTGTCGACGATCCGGCCGACGCTCAACTACGGCGACTTCAAGAACGTCGACGTGATCGTCGAGGCCGTGGTCGAAAATCCGAAGATCAAGAAGTCGGTGCTGGCCGAAGTCGAGAGCCTCGCCAAGGACGGCGCGATCATCGCATCGAACACCTCGTCGATCTCGATCGACGAGCTGGCCACCGCGATGAAGAAGCCCGAGAACTTCCTCGGCATGCACTTCTTCAACCCGGTGCACCGCATGCCGCTGGTCGAAGTGATCTACGGCGAGAAGACCTCGAAGGAAGCGATCGCGACCATCGCCGCCTACGCCGCGTCGATGGGCAAGACGCCGATCGTGGTCAAGAACTGCCCCGGCTTCCTTGTCAACCGCATCCTGTTCCCGTACTTCGGCGGCTGGTCGATGCTGCTGCGCGACGGCGGCGACTACCAGCAGATCGACAAGGTCATGGAGACCTTCGGCTGGCCGATGGGTCCGGCCTACCTGCAGGACGTGGTCGGCATCGACACCTCGCACCACGTCGGTGACGTGCTCGCGGATGGTTACCCGGATCGCATGTCGAACAAGGAATTCAAGTCCGCGCTCGACGTGATGTACGAGGCCAAGCGCTACGGCCAGAAGAACGGCATCGGCTTCTTCAAGTACGAAACCGATCCCAAGGGCAAGCCGGTCAAGAAGGTCGACCCGCAGACTGCGGAACTGATCGCCTCGGTGCAGCCCAAGGGCAAGGCCGAATTCTCGGATGAGGAGATCGTCGACCGCCTGATGATCCCGATGATCATCGAGACCGTGCGCTGCCTCGACGAGGGCATCGTCGAGACGCCGACCGAAGCCGACATGGGCCTGATCATGGGCATCGGCTTCCCGCCGTTCCGCGGCGGCGCGCTCAAGTACGCCGACACGATCGGCCTGAAGACCATCCTCGACAAGTGCGCGAAGTACGCCTCGCTGGGCAAGCTCTACGAGCCGACCGCGTCGATGAAGAAGATGGCTGCCGAAGGCAAGCTGTACTTCCCCAAGTAACGCCTGCCCACCGAATTCCGGAGATTTTGAGATGACTGAAGTTGTCATTGTCGACGCGGTCCGCACCCCGATGGGCCGCTCCAAGGGCGGCGCGTTCCGCAACGTGCGCGCCGAGGACCTGTCAGCCGAGCTGATCAAGGCGATCCTCAAGCGCAACGCCGCGCTCAAGCCGGCCGAGGTAGAAGACGTGATCTGGGGCTGCGTGCAGCAGACCCTGGAACAGGGCTTCAACATCGCCCGCAACGTCGCGCTCAAGGCCGGCCTGCCGATCACCGTGCCGGGCCAGACCGTCAACCGCCTGTGCGGCTCGTCGATGTCGGCGATCCATATCGCCATGGCGTCGATCAAGGCCGGCATCGGCGACACCTACATCTGCGGCGGCGTCGAGCACATGGGGCACGTGCCGATGACGCACGGCTTCGATGGCGATCCCGGCATGTCGGTGACCACCGCCAAGGCCGCCGCGATGATGGGCCTGACCGCCGAGATGCTGACGCAGACGCACCAGGTCTCGCGCGAGCGCCAGGACGAGTTTGCGCTGGCCTCGCACCAGAAGGCCTACAAGGCCTGGAAGGACGGCCACTTCAAGAATGAGATGGTCGGCATCCAGGGCCACGACGCCGACGGCGCGCCGATCCTGGTCGACTTCGACGAAGTCGTGCGGCCCGAAGCCAACCTCGCCGATCTGGGCAAGCTCAAGCCGGCCTTCAACCCCAAGGGCAGCGTCACCGCCGGCAACAGCTCGGCGATCTCCGACGGCGCCAGTTGCACGCTGGTGATGGCCGCGGACAAGGCCAAGGCGCTGGGGCTCAAGCCGCTGGCGCGCATCGTCAGCGTCGCCGCCGCCGGCTGCAACCCGTCGATCATGGGCATCGGCCCGGTGCCGGCGACGCAGAAGGCGCTCAAGCGCGCGGGTCTGTCGATCGACAACATCGACTACTTCGAGCTCAACGAGGCCTTCGCCGCGCAGTCGCTGGCGGTGATGAAGGACCTCAAGCTCCTCGAGCGCATGGACCGCGTCAACATCAAGGGCGGCGCCATTGCGCTGGGTCACCCGCTGGGCTGCTCCGGTGCGCGCATCACCGGCGCGCTGGCGCACGTGCTCAACGAGCAGAACGCGCAGTTCGGTGTGGCGACGATGTGCATCGGCATGGGCCAGGGCGTGGCCACGGTGCTCGAGCGGGTCGCCTGAGCGCGGTCACAGTGGTTCAGAAAGGCCGGGCATGTCCCGGCCTTTTTCGTGTGGCGGGGAGGGTGCAGGTCTCACGTTGAGCGCATCGCCAGATGCCGCGCGTCAGGCGCAATGGCGTACGCGGGCTTTGCCTAGCGTCCGCGCCGCAACGGTCCCACCACAGCGCCGACAGGCTCGCGAATGGGCGTGCCACGCACGCCGCGCCTGCGCACGCGTCCCGGCTGCGTGGTGGTGGATGTGGGGCAGCTCGTAGCGCAACAGAAAGCCGAGCGCGTGCTGCGCGAATAGTCCGAGATTCCGGTTGACCGCGGCGCCCCAGTGCCGGAAGCCCGCGCGCCGCACGTGACGTCAGGCGCCAGTGACGTTATGGCCCAACTGCTCGGTGTGCATGCCGACTCGGATGTTCAGCGTCAGCACGCGCAGGTCCTTTGCCGGCGTTAGTCGACGATCGTTGGCTGGGCTAGGGTCATGCAGCTCATTATGCGGTGGCCGCCTTGGACAGGCGGCGCCGGCCGATCAGCAGATAAGCAGCAGGGAGCACCAGCATGGACAGTAGTGGCGCCGTCAACATGCCGCCGACCATCGGGGCGGCGATGCGCTGCATGATCTCCGAACCGGTGCCGCCGCCCCAAAACAGGGGCAACAGGCCCGCGACGATGACCGCCACCGTCATCGCCTTGGGACGCACGCGCAGTACCGCCCCCTCGATTATCGCTTCGCGCAAATCGGCCTCGCTGTGCAGCGCCGCGCCGCGCCGCTCGATTGCGTGCTTCAGGTAGATCAGCATGACGACGCCGAACTCGGCGGCGACGCCGGCCAGCGCAATGAAGCCGACCGCCGAGGCGATCGACAGGTGGTGGCCGAGCAGGTAGATCAGCCAGTAGCCGCCGACCAGCGCGAACGGCAGCGTTGCCATGATCAGGGCGGCCTCTCCGATCCGGCCGAAGGCCATGAACAGCAGCACGAAGATGATCGCCAGCGTTGCCGGAACGACGACCTGCAGTCGACGGCTGGCGCGTTCGAGATACTCGAACTGACCGGACCACGCGATCGAGTAGCCCGGCGGTAATGCGACCCGCTCCGCGACCGCGCGCCGTGCCTCGTCGACGAACTGACCCAGCCCGCGGTCGCGGATGTCGACGTAGACGTACCCTGCCGGACGCGCGTTCTCGCTCTTGACCATCGGCGGGCCGTCGACGATCTCGACCTGTGCCACCGTGCCGAGCGTCACGGTGGCGCCCTGCGCGGTGAACACTGGCAGCTCGCGCAGCTCGGTTACCGAGTCGCGCAACTCGCGCGGGTAGCGCAGGTTGATCGGAAAACGCGCCAGCCCGTCGACCACCTCGCCGATGTTGGCGCCGCCGATCGCGTAGGCGACGATGCGCTGCACGTCCTCGATCGACAGGCCGTGCCGCGCCGCGGCGATGCGGTCGGGACGGATCTCGATGTAGCGGCCGCCGCCGACGCGCTCGGCGAACACTGACACCGCGCCGGGCACGCCACGGACGACGGCTTCCACTTCACCGGCGACGCGCTCGATCACGGCGAGGTCCGGTCCCGCCACCTTGATGCCGACCGGCGACTTGATGCCGGTTGCGAGCATGTCGATGCGGTTGCGGATCGGCTGCACCCAGACGTTGCCCATGCCGGGAATCCGCAGCGCCGCGTCGAGCTCTGCGATCAGTGCGTCGGGGGTCATGCCGGGGCGCCACTGTTCGCGGGGCTTCAGGCGGATGGTCGTCTCGACCATCTCCAGCGGCGCCGGGTCGGTGGCGCTCTCGGCGCGGCCGATCTTGCCGAACACGCGCTCGACCTCGGGGAAGCCGGCGATGATGCGGTCGGTCTGCTGCAGCAGCTGCGCGGCCTTGCCGGCGGACAGGCCCGGCAGCGCGGTCGGCATGTACAGCAGGTCGCCCTCGTCGAGCGGCGGCATGAACTCGGTATCCAGCCGCAGTACCGGCCACGCGGTGGCCAGCACCACGGCCAGCGCCAGTGCCAGCGTCAGCCGGGGACGGTGCAGCACCGCGTCGATCGCGGGCCGGTAAATCGTGATCAGCAAGCGGTTCACTGGATTGTCGTGCTCCGGGCGGATGCGGCCGCGGATGAACAGCACCATCAGTACCGGGATCAGGGTCACCGACAGTCCGGCCGCCGCCGCCATCGCGTAGGTCTTGGTGTACGCCAGCGGCGCGAACAGCCGCCCTTCCTGCGCCTCCAGCGTGAACACCGGCACGAAGGACAGCGTGATGACGAGCAGCGAGAAGAACAGGGCCGGTCCAACTTCGGCCGCCGCTTCGGCGATCACCGCTTCGCGGCGGCTACCATCCGCGTCCGCTTCAAGTCGCTTGTGCGCGTTCTCGATCATCACGATCGCCGCGTCGACCATCGCGCCGATGGCGATGGCGATGCCGCCCAGCGACATGATGTTGGCATTGATGTCCTGGTGGCGCATGACGATGAAGGCGACCAGCACGCCGACCGGCAGCGTGACGATCGCGACCAGTGCCGAGCGCAGGTGAAACAGGAACGCCGCGCAGACCAGCGCGACGACAGCGAACTCCTCGACGAGCTTGACCGACAGGTTGGCCACGGCGCGATCGATCAGCGCCGAGCGGTCGTAGGTCTCCACCAGTTCGACGCCGGGCGGGAGGCCGCGGCGCAGGCTGTCGAGCTTGCGCTTGACCGCGGCGATCGTGGTGCGGGCGTTGGCGCCGTAGCGCATGACGATGACGCCGCCGACGACTTCGCCCTCGCCGTCGAGTTCGGCGATGCCGCGGCGCAGCTCGGGACCGCGCTGCACCGTCGCTACCTCGCCGAGCAGCACCGGTGTGCCGTCGGCGCCCAGTTTAAGAGGGATCTGGCGGAAGTCGTCGAGGGTGCGCAGGTAGCCGCGTGTGCGCACCATGTACTCGGCCTCGGCCAGTTCGATCACCGAGCCGCCGACCTCGTCGTTGGCCGCGCGCACCTGAGCGATGATGCGCTCCAGCGGGATGCCGTAGCTGCGCAGCCGGGCGGGGTCGACGACGATCTGGAACTGCTGGTTGAAGCCACCGATGGTTGCGACCTCGGCGACGTCCGGCACGCTCTTGAGCTCGTAGCGCAGGAACCAGTCCTGGATCGCGCGCAGCTGCCCCTGATCGTGTCCGCCGCTGCGATCCACCAGCGCGTACTCGTAGACCCAGCCGACGCCGGTGGCGTCCGGGCCCAGCGCGGATTTCGCCGTCGCCGGCAGCCGCCCCTGCACCTGCGACAGGTACTCGAGCACGCGCGAGCGCGCCCAGTACAGGTCGGTGTCGTCGTCGAACAGCACGTAAACCAGCGACTCGCCGAACATCGAGTAGCCGCGCACCGACTTGGCGTGCGGCACCGACAGCATCGTCGTGGTCAGCGGGTAGGTCACCTGGTCCTCGACGACCTGCGGCGCCTGGCCCGGGTACGTCGTGCGCACGATGACCTGCACGTCCGACAGGTCGGGGATCGCGTCGAGCGGCGTTGCGCGCATCGACCACAGGCCCCAGGCCACGGCCAGCAGCGTCGCCAGTAGCACCAGCAGTCGGTTGCCGATCGACCAGCGGATCAGGTGCGCGATCATGGCGCGTGCTCTTCATGCGCGCCGTGCGCGTCCGCTGCCGCCATGCGGTTGAAGGCGCCGCGCAGGCTGGCTTCGGAGTCGATCAGGAACTGGCCCGACACCACCACGCGCTGACCCTCGCGCAGGCCGTCGAGGATCACCGTGCGGTCGTTGCGCTCGGCGCCGGCGGTGACGTGCACCGGCACGAAGCCGTCGTCCTGTT
>JBFHQK010000167.1:0-6201 GCA_041592255.1 Fontimonas sp. | reverse complement strand
GGCAGCGGCGCCGCTGCCGATGCCGATGCCGGGGAGCGCGCGGGCCGGTTTTCTAGTCCTGCCGCAGGCGCTTGAGCAATGGCGTGATCAGATCCATCGGCAGCGGAAACACGATGGTGGAGTTCTTTTCGCCGGCGATGTCGATCAGTGTCTGCAGGTAACGCAATTGCATCGCCTGCGGCTCTCTCGACAGTTCGGCGGCGGCTTCGCGCAGCTTCACCGCCGCCTGGAGCTCGCCCTCGGCATGGATGATCTTGGCGCGGCGCACGCGCTCGGCCTCGGCCTGCCGGGCGATGGCGCGGATCATGCTCTCGTCGATGTCCACATGCTTGATCTCGACGTTGCTGACCTTGATGCCCCAGGCATCGGTGGCCTTGTCGAGGATCGCCTGCAGGTCGCGGTTGAGCACGTCGCGCTCGGTGAGCAGATCGTCGAGCTCGTGCTGGCCCAGCACCGAACGCAGCGTGGTCTGCGCCAGCTGGCTGGTGGCGTCGTAGTAGTGCGCAACCTGCAGCACCGCCTTGGACGGATCGATGACGCGGAAGTAGAGCACGGCGTTGACCTTGACCGAGACGTTGTCGCGCGTGATCACGTCCTGCGGCGGCACATCCATGACCACCGTGCGCAGATCGACGCGCAGCATCTGCTGGATCGCGGGCACGACGTAGATCAGGCCCGGACCCTTGGTCCCGGTGTAGTGGCCGAAGGTGAGCAGCACCCCGCGCTCGTACTCGTTGAGGATGCGGATGCCGGCAGCCAAGAGCCCCAGCACGATGACAATGATGGCTCCACCGAGTCCGAGCATGGCCGTCTCCTTCAGTCGATTGGTTCAACATCCAGCCGCAGGCCATCGCGGCCGACGACGCGCGCGCGCTGTCCGGCGCGCAGCGGGCGCACCGTCTTCACGCGCCAGCGCTCGCCGGCCACCTCGACCCAGCCTTCATCGTCGATCGCTTCGAGCGCCAGCGCGGACTGTCCGAGCAATCCGCCCTCGCCGGTGACGACGCGGGTGTGGCGCGAACGCCACAGCAGCCACAGCGTGATCCCCAGCAACCCCGCGGCGGACACGGCGATGCCGGCGATGACGCCCAGGTTGACGCCGTATCCCGGCACATCGACATCCATCAGCAGCACTGAGCCGAGCACGAACGCCACCGCCCCGCCCACGCCCAGCACGCCAAAGCTCGGCACCGTCGCCTCCGCAACCATCAGTGCAATCCCGAGCAGAATCAGACCGAGACCGACATAGTTCACCGGCAGCAGCTGGAACGCATACAGCGCCAGCAGCAGACAGATCGCGCCGGTGACTCCGGGCAGGATCGCGCCGGGGTTGTAGCCTTCCAGCAGCAGGCCATAGATGCCGATCAGCATCAGCACGTAGGCCACGGTCGGGTTGGTCAGCACCGCCAGCAACTCGATGCGCCAGTCCGGCTCGATGTGCCGGATCGTCGCGCCGGCCGTGGCGAGCTGCACCTCGCCGCCGGCCGTGCGCACCGTCAGGCCGTCGGCGGCACGCAGCAGCGATCCGAGGTCGGCGGCGATCAGATCGATGACCCCCTGCTCCAGCGCCTGCGGCGCCGACAGCGACGCGCCCGCACGCACTGCCGTCTCGGCCCAGTCGGCATTGCGTCCGCGCTTCTCCGCCAGGCTGCGGATGTAGGCCACCGCGTCGTTGAGCGCCTTGGTCTGCGCCGCATCCGCGGGCACCGCGTCTGGCGGGTCGTCTGCGGCCGCATCGTCGCCGCGCTCGGCGGCATCGGGGTCGGGTGCGCGCGGCGTGGGCATCGGCCACGAACCGCCCACCGGAATCGGTGTGGCCGCGCCGAGGTTGGTGGCCGGGGCCATCGCGGCGACGTGGGTGGCGTAGAGGATATAGGTGCCCGCGCTGGCGGCACGCGCGCCATCCGGCCCGACCCAGCCGATCACCGGGATCGGCGATCCCAGAATCAGCCGGATAATTTCACGCATCGCGCTGTCCAGCCCGCCGGGGGTGTCCAGTCGCAGCACGACCGCGACCGCCCCCTGTTCGACCGCCTGGGCATGCGCCTTGAGCACGTGCGCGCTGCTGGCCGGGCCGATCGCGCCGTCGATGTCGATGAGCGCCACCTGCGCCGCCGGCGCCGCCGCACTGCAGGCGACGAGGACAAGGCCGGCGACGCCCTGCCACCGCTTCATGGCACGCGCATACGCGCCGGCCGGGGCCGCTTCAGTAGCCCTGCGAGGCTTTGTGCACGCGCGCGCCAGGGCGGATGTGGATCTGCCGCAGCTGGCTGCGGGCGTTACGGCGCCACAGCGTGATCAGTCCGGCCGCGCCCAACAGCAGCGCCGCGCTCAGGTATTTCAGCGGTGACTCGAGCACGAAAATGCTGAGCAGGCCGGCCGAGGCATACAGGGTGGGGAGGGATTCGTACAGCCTTGTACTCACCATGGCATCGAGCTCCGTTCTGGCGATGACGACGGTAGCCCAGGCGCCGCTGGGGCGGGAGGGATAAAAATGCCTACACCTTGCCGCGCGGCGGCGCGGTCAGAAGCGCCAGCGCACGTTGACCTGCCAGACCTGCTCCTCGCTGTAGCGATTGCTGACCTTGTCGCGCCAGCCGGCGCGCTGCAGCATCAGCTGCGCACTGCCGGGCATGCCGGCCAGCCGATCCATGTCGAGAATCAGTTGCGGCGTCAGCACGACCTCGCGGTCGCTGACCAGACGCTCCGCGCCACGGTCGTGGGCCGTGCGCACCGCGTCGAGACAGGCGCCGAGCGACCACAGGCGTCCCGGCGCGCTGTTCGGCGGCGTGGCCAGCCTCCAGCGCTTGCCGCGCGCCGGGTCATCGTCGTCCGGAAACAGGCTCAGATGGAGATTGCCGGCGTCCGGCAGCGCGAGATCCAGGCCGACGCCGCCGCGCAGACTCAGCAGCGCGTCGTTGAAATGCCAGGTGTGGGTGCGCAGCAACTCGGCGGCGCGACGCAGCGGTGCGGCGATGCGCGGGTCCGGCAGGACGAAGTCGATGCGGTAGCGGGACAGATAGCCGGTCGCGCCGGCCGGAAACGACTCGATCGTCAGCTTGGCCAGCTTCGCCTCCGCAACCGCATCCGACGCCGCCTGCTGCTGCTGCGCGTCGGCGGCATGACCCTGCGGGCTGAGCCACAGCAGCGCAGCGTACAGCGCTCGCCTGATGAGATTGCGCAGCCCTGCGCGTCGTCGCTCGCGTGCTCGATCCCACATGTCCGCACCTCGTACCCCTGCCTTTGATGTAACGGCGGCGGGCCGGCGGATGCGCGGGTCGGTCGGCTGGCGGGAGTCGTCCGCCGACGAACGGAGGGGCGGTTACCGGATGGGGGGCTGCTTGTGCAATCGGTCGGACTTAAGGAACCGTGGCGAGCACCCGCTCGACCGCGCCCGAGTGATAAAAGCCGGCGAGCCGGCGGCGCACCATGGCGTCGAGCAGCTTCTTGCGTTTGAGCACCCGGATCACCTGCGGCGCGAAGCGCACGGCCTCGGCCCGCATCAGCGCGCGGCTCAGGCCCAGTTGGTCCAGCAGCTCGTTGAGCGGCATTTCGGCGCAGGCGGCGTAGCACACGTCGATGGCGGCGTCCGTCAATGAGCCGCACAGCTCGGTGTGGCGCAGCTCGCGCCCGTAGGCATGGAACAGATCAGCCAGCGCGGCAACCTCTTCGCTGCCGACCTCGGCGCGCAGCCGGCTCAGCGGCCGCGACCGGGTGCGGTGCCAGAGTTCACGTGCCATGTCGCGCAACGCAGCATCGTTGAGATGCCGCAGCACGAATTCGGCACTGCTCCTGGCCGTGGCCTCGACACTGCGCGCCACGTACTTCTTCAGGCTGTCGTCGAGCGACTGCTCCAGGCCGGGCGAGGCGCGACTGACGACGCTGCGGCCCAGCTTCATCATCGAGCTGGCACCCGGGATGCCGCGCGTCAGCTCGCTGCTGCGCGCGAGATAGCCCTTGATGCCGCTGTACAGCAGCTCGGCGGCAAAGGCGATGTACATCGGGCTGCCCGCCGCCTCGCGCACCAGCGTTTCGCGCAGCGACTTCAGCTCCAGCAGCCGGTCGACGAAGCTCATGTAGCGGGCCTGCGCGATCACATCGCCGGGCGTGGTCCGATCCAGAATCGGATGGGCATGCACCGCCTGCGCGACCGCGCCGACCAGCGGCGCCAGACGCTCGCCCAGATCGATGCCGACCATCCAGCTGCGCGCGCTGTCCTTGAGCATGCGCGCGCTGACGACGTCCTTGAGCCTGAGCCGCCCGGCGTCCGCCAGCACGGCGTCGAGCTCGACCTCGATCAGCTGCGCAAGGCCGTCTCCGCTGAGCTGCTCGACGACGTACGCCACGTGGGCGTCGAGCAGCGCCTGGGCGCGATCAGACAGGGGCTTTGAGATCGGTGCGGCTCGCGGCATCGGCGTGGTGGCGGTCAGGAAACGGGCGGCGCGACCTTCTCATGGAATCCCCTCAGGACGGAAGCCGGCGCCGATGCTAAGGTGAGCCGCGGGAACCGCCGGACAGACTGGCTGCAGCGCGCAGCGCCACCATCGGCGGTTCCGGACCTCGCTTTCCGATTGCCCGCCTGGAGTTCATTCATGCGCCGTCCCCTGCTCGCGCTCGCGTTCGTTCTGAGTCTGGCCGCCTGCGCGCCGCTGTCGCCCAGACCCACGGCCGACGCCGCCCCGTCGCCGGCGCTGGCCAGCCTGTTTGCGGAATACTGGGAGGAATACCTGCGCGTGGAACCGCTGATGGCCACCTTCATCGGCGATGCGCGCTACAACGACCGCCTGCCGAACAGTCTGAGCGCCGAGTCCCGCAGCCAGCGGCTGGCCTTCGAGCAGAAATGGCTCGAGCGCATCCGCACCGTCGACGTCAGCAGGCTGGGCGAGCAGGACCAGCTCAGCGTCGCGATCTTCCGCCGCGACCGCGAGGAGGCGATCGAAAGCGCGCAGTTCCCCGAGCACCTGCAGCCGCTCAATCAGTTCTACAGCTTCGCCAGCACGCTCGCGCAGCTGGGCTCCGGCAGCTCGGCGCAGCCGTTTGCCAGCGTGCAGGACTACGAGCACTGGCTGGCGCGCATGCAGCAGATGCCGGCGCTGTTTGACCAGGCGATCGCCAACATGCGCGAGGGCATGCAGCGCGGCGTCGTGCTGCCGCGGGCGCTGGTCGACAAGGTGCTGCCGCAGCTCGACGCACTGATCGTCGCCGAGCCGACGCGCAGCCTGTTCTGGCAGCCGGTCGCGAAAATGCCGGCGACCTTCGCCGCGGCCGATCGCGCGCGCCTCGAAGCCGCCTACGCGCAGGCCATTGGCGACGCCGTGGTGCCGGCGTACGCGCGGCTGCGCGACTTCATCCGCGATGAATACCGGCCGCTGGCCCGGAGCACGCACGGCCTCGACGCCCTGCCCGGCGGCGCTGACTGGTATGCCTTCAACGCGCGCACGCTGACGACCACCGCGCTGACGCCGGCGCAGATCCACCAGACCGGGCTCGACGAGGTCGCACGCATCCACCGCGCGATGCGCGAGGTCATCGCGCGGCTCGGCTTCCAGGGCGACCTGCAGGCGTTCTTCAAGTTTCTGATGTCCGACCCGCGGTTCGTCTTCGCCAGCGAACCGGCGCTGCTCGAGGCCTACAACGGCCTGCGCACGCGCGTCGAGGCCGGCGTACCGACGCTGTTTGCGGTCACGCCCCGGGCCGGCTTTGAGATTCGGCCGGTGGAAGCGTTCCGCGCCCAGTCCGCCGCCGGTGGCTCCTACCTGCCGCCGAGCGAGGACGGCAGCCGCCCGGGCATCTTCTACGTCAACACCTACGACCTGCCGACGCGCAAAAGCTGGGAGATGGAGGACCTGTTCCTGCACGAAGCCATTCCCGGCCATCATTTCCAGCTGGCGATGCAGCAGGAACTGTCCGCCGTGCCGGCGTTCCGCCGCTTCGGCCGCTTCACCGCCTTCGTCGAAGGCTGGGCGCTGTACGCCGAATCACTGGGTTCCGAGCTCGGGATCTACAGCGATCCGTACATGTATTTCGGCTATCTGCAGAACGAGCTGTGGCGGGCGATCCGGCTGGTGGTCGACACCGGCCTGCACAGCAAGGGCTGGACGCGCGAACAGGTCATCGCCTACATGCTGGCGAATTCCGCCCAGAGCGAGACCCAGGCCGTCGCCGAGGCCGAGCGCTACATGGCGATCCCGGGACAGGCGC
>JBFHQK010000166.1:0-6308 GCA_041592255.1 Fontimonas sp. | reverse complement strand
GCGCCCGTTCAGCCACGCCGCCGCGCGCACCGCGCCGCGGGCGAAGTTCTGACGGCTCGACGCCTTGTGCGTGATCTCGACGCGCTCACCGTCGCCGAGGAACATCACCGTGTGATCGCCGACGACATCACCGCCGCGCACGGTGGCAAAGCCGATCGCGCGCGACGGCCGCGCCCCGGTGTGACCCTCGCGCGTGTAGACAGCGGCGTCGGCCAGTGTCAGCCCGGCCCCGCGCGCCGCCGCCTCCCCCATCGCCAGCGCGGTCCCCGAGGGCGCGTCCACCTTGTGCCGGTGATGCGCTTCGACGACTTCGATGTCGAAGTCATCGGCGAGCACGCGTGCGGCATCCTCGAGCAGCTTGAGACAGAGGTTGACGCCGATGCTGAAGTTCGCCGCCATGCAGATCGGCACGCGCGCCGCAGCCGCCTCGATCTGCGCTTTCTGCGCCGCGCTGAAGCCGGTTGTGCCGATCACCAGCGCTTTGCCCGCCGCCACGCACACCGGCAGCGCGGCCAGCGTGCCTTCGGGACGGGTGAAATCGATGAGCACGTCAAACGCGTGCGCACAGGCGGCCAGATCGTCACCGACGACGACGCCGCTGGCATCGAGCCCGGCCATCGAACCGGCATCGCGGCCCACCTCGGCGTTGCCGCTGCGTTCGATCGCGGCGCCCAGCCGCACCGTCGGCGCGGCAGCCTGAATCACCGACCGCCCCATGCGGCCGCTGGCGCCGAGTACGGCGATCCGGGTCAAACTCATGCGCCCTCCAGGCGGAAGAAGGCGCATAGCTTAGCGGCGCCGGTGCAGCGCTTACAGCTCCAGCGCGTGTTCCTCGGCGGCAAATCCGAAAGCCAGGGCCCCCTCACCGACATTGATGCCCCCGGTGACGCTCATGATGCTCTCGTAGAGCTCGACGCCCTTGCGCCGGCAGATGCTCGCCAGCGTCTCATAACCGCGAAGCTTGCGCATCTGCGACAACTCGCCGCCGTAGCTGAGCGCCACCGTCGGCGTCAACAGCCCTTTTTCGACCCGGCTGCCGACGTAGGCAAACACTTTCTCGGCGGCATCGTCAAAGTGGCGCAGCTTGGCCACCGGTCCGGTCTCGTTGCGGTAGCCGCGAATGAGCGGCTTGATGTCCAGCGCACTGCCCAGCATCACGCCAAACCAGCCGACGCTACGGTCGCCCTTTTTCTGCGCGCGCACGCGCAGGTAGTTCAGGTCGCGCGGGATCATGTAGCCGTAGGTGTTCTGCGCCAGGAAATCCAGGCGCTCGCGGAACTTCGTCGCGCTGACGACCCCCTCCTGGATCATGCGGGCCGCCTCGATCGCGGTGATCGCCTGCCCCGCAAACAGGTTCTGCGAATCGATCACCCGCAGCGCAAACGGTCCGGCAATGCCGGCCTGCGCACGAACCGGCTTGTAGTCATTGAGAATCGACAACGAGGCCTTGACCGCGTTCTCGTAGATCGGACTGCGACTACTGGCCAGCGTCAGGCAGACGACGAAGTCGTAATCCAGCACCAGACGCGACAGAAACAGATCCTTGATCTGCTCCGCCGAGAAGGGCGAGGTGCCGGCATCGGCCGCAACCGTCTGGTGCTTGCTGTAGAACTCCAGCGTCTCGCCGGGATCTCGCCGGTCGATGAGATCCCGCCCCGCCAGATGCACCGTGATCGGCAGGATGCCGATCTTGTGCTGCTCAATGAACTCCGGCGGCAGGTCGCAGCCGGAGTCGACGACGACTCCAATACGCATCGCTTTCCCCCCCGCGTGTCGTGACTCCCGCCCCCACGGCGCTGCCCGCACGCTTTTTTCACACCTGTCTGTGACTTCAGCTCTTGTTTTCGAGCCGCTTGGCGGCCTGCCACAGCGCCTCCATTGCGTCTAGTCGCCGAGCATCTCCTATCGGCGGAAGATTCTCAAGCTGGGCAGTAACATGCCGGAAACGACGCACGAACTTGGCGTTGGTGCGCGCCAGCGCCGCCGAGGGATCGACGCCCAGGTGACGCGCGAGATTGACCGCCATGAACAGCAGGTCGCCCAGCTCGTCCTCGGCCGCATCGCGGCTCTGCCCGGCTGCTTCCTTGAGCTCACCCACCTCCTCGGCCAACTTGTCCCAGAGTTCGCCCAGGTGACGCCAGTCGAACCCCAGCGCCGCCGCATCCTTCTGCAGGCGCCACGCCTCCTTCAGCGGCTCGCCCGCACTCACGTCTGCGCCACCTTCTGCGCGAGATTCCACAGCATCCCGGCAGTGGCGCCCCAGATCCGATGGCCTTGCCAGTTGAGCTCGAAAAACGGCACGTTGATGCCATCGCGCGACAGCACCCGGCGCTCGAAGTTGGCCGGGTCGAGGACGAAATCAAGCGGCACCTCGAACACGTCCGCGACTTCGTTGTCATCGACCCTCAACTCCAGCTCGCCGTCGATGACCCCCACCACCGGGGTCACCAGATAGCGCGTCAGCGTCGGGTAGTCATCCAGGTAGCCGATGACCTCGACACGCTCCGGCGGCAGCCCGATCTCCTCGTGCGCTTCGCGCAGCGCGTTGTCGACCGGCCCACAGTCCTGCGCATCCCGGCCGCCGCCGGGAAAGCTGATCTGCCCGCGGTGCGAACGCAGATGCTCGGCGCGAACCGTCAGCAGCATCGACAATGCATCGTGGCGCCGGATCACCGGCGCCAGCACCGCCGCCGCCCGCAGGCCGCTGAGCATGTGCGGAAGCAGCAGCCGGTCCAGCTTGAGCGGCAGCTCGAGGTCGGTCAGCGGCCGCGGCGCATCCGGACGCGTCCCCGCCAGCGCATGGCGCAGCCGCCGTTCCAGATCGGTCATCGGGCTTACCGCAGCATCCGGATTCATCGCCGCAGTTTAGCGGAAGCGGCTCTACAATCCGCAGCGAAGGATTCCAGACACACATGACCGATCCCAGCTTCCACGAGCTGCTCCAGCGCGGCTTCGTCGACTTCACGCCCCATGTCGCCGAATGCGGCATGCGCATTCCCCGACTGACCGCGGAGGCCGCCGAGTTGACGCTGCCGTTTCGCGAGGACTGGCTGGGCGACGCCGAACGCGGACTGATCCACCCCGGCATCGTCACGACGCTGGTCGACTCCGCCTGTGGCGCTGCGGTGCTCGCGCACATCGGCCGCCTGGAGCCGATTGCGACCCTCGACCTGCGCATGGACTATCTGCGCGCCGGGCTGCGCGATCTCGACATCCACTGTCGCGCGGAGTGCTATCGCCTGAGCAGCAGCATCGCCTTTGCCCGCGCCAGCGTCTGGCAGCGCGACCCCACTGAGCCGATTGCGGTCGCGCAGGCCGTGTTCATGCGCACCCAGCGCCGCAAGCCACGGACTCCGGCATGAGCGCCAACCTGATCGAGGCCAGACGCCGCGCCCGCGAACGGCACGATTACAGCGGCCTGCTCACGCTCGTGCCGTACGCGCGCTTCCTGGGCGTGCGCGTCGAGCTGCACGGCGAAGTGCCGCGCTCGCGCCTGCCCTTCCGCGACAGCCTGATCGGCAACCGCAGCCTGCCGGCGCTGCACGGCGGCGTCACCGCCGCGTTCATGGAAAACGCGGCAACCCTGCATCTGCTGCTGCAACCCGACCTGGACCGCATCCCCAAGAGCATCGACTTCGCAATCGACTACCTGCTGCCCGGCCGCCCGGAGGACTGCTACGCAGAGTGCACGGTTTCGCGCGCCGGGGTGCGTGTGGCGCAGACCCAGATCCGCTGCTGGCAGCGGAGCCCGGATCACCCGATCGCCGTCGCGCGCGCCCACTTCCTCCTCGCCGAGCCGGAATGAGCGATTACCGCGACTGGGTCACGCTGCGCGAGATCGACGCCGCTGCGGGGGTCCCGAAGGGTACGGCCTTCCGCTGCTTCAAGCACCTGGCGCCGTCCCTCGACGAAGAGCGTGACTACGTCGTCCTCGATCACCTCCGCGACCGCGAAGCGATCGCCGCACTGCGCTCGCAGGCGCGCCTCTACCGCAGCAGCGTCAACGTCGTACTGCTGCGCGCCGCAGCCGCGCAGCGGCTGGCAGCCGCTCTGAGCAGCGCCGCACCGCCAGCCGGGTAACCGCCCTTTCCCCTCGTCCGTTCGCACGGTTGCCCGCGTCCGGTGCGGTGGGTAGGATGCGGCTCCGTTTATCACTTATGGAGCGTCACATGTCCGCAGCCGAGCTGCTCAACAAGCTGCCCGCCGCCTTCAACCCCAGCGAAGCGGCCGGCACCAACTGCACCATCCAGTTCGTCTGCTCGACGCCCAAGCACGCGATGATCAAGGATGGCGCCTGCACCGTCGCCGACGGCCAGTCGGCCAGTGCCGATGTCACCATCACGATGGAAGACGACGATCTCGTCGCGTTGATGAAGGGCGAGCTCAACGGCATGACCGCGTTCATGACCGGCAAGCTGCAGATCGACGGCGATCTGATGCTGGCGCAGCGCATGGCGAGCTTCTTCGACGCCGGCAAGCTCTGAGTTGACTGCGCGTCACACCGAAACCCCGGGCAGCGACGCCCGGGGTTTTGCGTTTGAGCTGATCGCCGGCGCCGACGGCCTGCAGCTGCGCGCCCACCACCATCCGCAGTTTGCGCCGCTGCAACTCGACTGGACCGGGCCCGAGCAGCAGCGTCGCATCGCGGCCGGCCGTCGCCAGCTGCTGTGCCGCGCCATCGGCCTGCACAAGACTGCCGAAGCGAGCGTGCTCGATGCCACCGCAGGCCTGGGCCGGGACGCCTTCACCCTCGCCGCCGTGGGCGCGCAGGTGACCCTGGTCGAGCGCCAGCCCCTGCTGGCGGCGCTGCTGCGCGATGCGCTGCACCGCGCGCTGGCCGATCCGCGCTGGCACGCCGCCGCCCAGCGCCTGCGCATGGTCGAGGCGGACGCAGCCACAGTGCTCGCCTCGGGCGAGCGCTGGGACGTGGTGCACCTGGACCCGATGTACCCCCACCGCGGCAAGCAGGCGCTGCCGCAGAAGGAAATGCAGATGCTGCGCGAGCTGACCGGCGGCGACGCCGATGCCGACGCGCTGCTGCCCCTGGCGCTGGCGGCCTGCCGTCGCCGCGTCGTCGTCAAGCGCCCGCGCCACGCCGAGTTCCTCGCCGGACGCGCCCCCGCGTTCCAGCTTCACGGCACCCAGGCGCGCTACGACATCTATCTCCCGGCGGCGGCGGCGGACGGCTAGACTCATCGCCCCTCGTCGCTCCGACTCCCGCATGCGGCTGCTCACCCTGGTCCGCCACGCCAAGTCCTCCTGGGATGACCCCAGGCTGGCCGATTTCGAGCGCCCGCTCAACGCGCGGGGCCAGCGCGATGCACCGCGCATGGCCGTTCACCTGCGCCGCGCCCTGGGCGTGCCCGAACGGATCGTCACCAGTCCTGCAGTGCGCGCACTGACCACCGCGCGCCTGTTCGCCGAGGCACTGGACATCCCCGAAGCCGAGCTGATCGTGCAGCGGCGCATCTACGAGGCCAGCGCGGACACCCTGCTGGGCCTGGCACAGCAACTCGACGACGCCGACCGGCACGTGATGCTGTGCGGCCACAATCCCGGGCTGAGCGAGCTGGCGCATCTGCTGGCGCGCTGCAGCTTCGATGACCTGCCGACCTGCGGCGCGGTCCAGATCGGCTTTGCCGCCGTACCCTGGGGCGACGTCAAGCCACGGACCGGCGTGCAGCGGTTCTACGCCTGCCCGAAACAGCTCAAGCAGCAGACGTGATGCCCTGTGGTTCCGGCTCCGCCAGACGACGAAGCCCGCTCCGATAGCGCGCGGCATTGGCGACGTAGTGCTGCGCCATGCCGGCGACAGCGCGGATCTCGGCCGCGCTGAGCTCGCGCACGACTTTGGCCGGCGCGCCCAGAATCAGCACGCCGTCGGGAAACTCCTTGCCTTCCGTGACCAGCGCACCCGCGCCGACGATGCTGTTGGCGCCGATGCGCGCGCGATTGAGCACGACACTGCGGATGCCGATCAGCGTGTTGTCGCCGATCTCGCAGCCGTGCAGCATCACCATGTGGCCGATCGTGCAGCCCTCGCCGATGCGCAGTGCAATGCCCGCGTCGGTATGCAGCACCGAGCCATCCTGGATATTGCTGTCGTCGCCGACGCGGATGTCGTCGATGTCCCCCCGCAGCACGCTGTTGAACCAGACGCTGGCGCGCCGTCCCAGGCTCACCGAGCCGATGACGCTGGCGTTGTCCGCAACCCAGCAGTCTTCGCCCAGCTGGGGCCGGCGGGCATCAAGCGTGTACAACATGGCAGTTCCTTTGATCGGAGTGAGAGGGATGCAGCAGCGCCGGTC
>JBFHQK010000165.1:0-6328 GCA_041592255.1 Fontimonas sp. | reverse complement strand
GGTCGACAACATCATCGTGCTCGACTATGGCAGCGAAGATGCCCTGCGCTGGCTGCGCGAGCACGCGCAGGAACTGGCCGCGATCGTCGTCGAGCCGGTGCAGAGCCGTCATCCGGCGCTGCAGCCGTTCGATTTCCTGCGCGAGCTGCGAACCCTCACCGCGGCATCCGGCACGGCGCTGGTGTTTGACGAGGTCGTCACCGGCTTTCGCGTGCATCCGGCCGGCATCCAGGGCCTGACCGGCATCCGCGCCGACCTGGCGTCTTACGGCAAGGTGATTGGTGGCGGCCTGCCGATCGGCATCCTCGCCGGCAGCGCGCGCTTCATGGACGCGCTTGACGGCGGGCAGTGGCGCTACGGCGACGACTCGTATCCCGAAGTGGGCGTGACCTTCTTCGCCGGCACCTTCGTGCGCCATCCGCTGGTGCTCGCCGCCATCACCGCGGTGCTCGAACGCCTGCGTCGCGAGGGTCCGGCGCTGCAGAAACGGCTGGCCGAGCGCACGGCGGGACTGGTCGGCGAGCTGCGCGCCCTGTTCGCCGCGCATGGTGTGGAAACGCCGATCGAGCAGTTCTCGAGCTTGTTCTACTTCAATCTCCACGCGGCACACCCGCTGGCGCCGCTGCTGACCTACCACCTGCGCCTGCGCGGCGTGAACGTGCAGGACGGCTTCCCGTGCTTCCTGACCACCGCGCACAGCGATGCGGACCTGCAGCACATCGTCGAGGCCTTCCGCGACAGCCTCGCGGCGATGGCCGAGGTGGGCATCGTCGCGCCGGCGCACGACGCGCCGGTGACTGACGACGACCATATTCCGCTGACCGAAAGTCAGACCGAGATCTGGCTGGCGGCGCAAATGGGGGACGAGGCGTCGTGTGCATTCAACGAGTCGGTGACCCTGCACCTGGACGGTGAACTCGATCTCGCCGCGCTGCGCGGCGCCCTGGATCGGGTCGTTGCCCGTCACGATGCGCTGCGCGCACGGTTTGCGGCCACCGGCGAGTCGTTGCGCATCGCGCCGCCGGCCGGGGTGGAGTGCGCGAAGACTGATCTGTCGGCGCTGGGCGCCGCGGCAGCCGCGGCGCGCCTGGAGGCGCTGATTGCGGCGGATGCGCGCAAGCCCTTCGATCTGGTCGAGGGACCGGTGTTCCGTGCGCACCTGGTGCAGCTCGCGCCGCGGCGGCATGCACTGCTGCTGAGCGCACACCACATCGTCTGCGACGGCTGGTCGATGAACGTGCTGGTCGACGAAGTGGCGCAGGCGTACAGCGCGCTGCGCGGCGGTGGCGCGCCGGCGTGGGCCGATGCGCCACAGTTTCGCGACTACGCGGCGCGCGAGGCCACGCGCGAGCCCGAGGCGCTGCAGCGCACCGAGCAGTACTGGCTCGGCCAGTTCGCGCTGCCACCGGCGCCGGTCGAGTTGCCGACCGACCGGCCGCGTCCGCCGCTGCGATCGTTCAACGGTGCGACGCGCTCGCGGCACATCGCGGCGGCCACCTATCAGACGCTGAAGAAAGCCGGTGCGCGCCACAACTGCACGCTGTTCGCCACCCTGCTGGCGGGTTTCCACGCGCTGATCGGTCGGCTGGGCGACGCGCGCGATGTCGTCGTCGGCGTGCCGACCGCAGGCCAGTCCCTGAGCGGCGAGGACGCGCTGGTCGGTCACTGCGTGAACTTCCTGCCGCTGCGCGTGCGCTGGGACGAGCAGACCACGGTCGCCGAGTTCCTGTCCGCGGTGTCACGCGGCGTGCTCGGCGCCTACGAACACCAGGCTTACACGCTCGGCACGCTGGTGCGCCGCATGGCGCTGCCGCGCGAGGCCAACCGCATGCCGCTGACGGAGGTGCAGTTCAATCTGGAGCGGCTGACGCAGCCGGCGTCGATGGCGGGGCTGCAGGTGCGCGTCGAGCCCAACCCGAAGGCGCGCGTGAATTTCGACTTGTTCCTCAACGTCATCGAGTCCGCCGAGGGGCTGCGGCTGGACTGCGACTACAACACCGATCTCTGCGATCCGGAAACGATCGACCGCTGGCTCGACAGCTATCAGGCGCTGCTCGAAGGCATGCTGGCGGACGTCTCGCAGCCGCTGGCGGCGGTATCGTGCCTGCCGCTCGAGGTGCGTCGCCGGCTGCTGGTGGATCTCAACGCGACCGCGAGCCGCTACCCGCGCGAGCTGTGCGTGCACCAGCTGTTCGAAGCGCAGATGGCGCTGAGTCCCGACGCCGTTGCCGTCAGCTGCGGCAACGCCGAACTCAGCTACGAGGCGCTGGATCGCCGTGCGAACCAGATCTCGCATCATCTGGTGACGCGCATCGATGGCCGCGGCGACTTGGTGGCGGTCGCGATCCAGCGTTCGCTCGACCTGCCGGCGGTGTTGCTGGCGGTGTGGAAGGCTGGCTGCGCCTATGTGCCCCTCGACCTGTCCTATCCGCCGGCGCGTCTGCGTCAGATCCTGCGCGAGGCGCAGGTCGCCGCGATCATCACCGACTGCGAGGCCGGGGCCGGACTGGCGGGCGATCTCGGCATCGTCCGGCTCGATCTGGAGTCGGCGCAGATCGCCGCCACGTCGGTGGCGCCGCCGCCGGCGGCCGCGCACGCCGACGACCTGGCGTACGTGATCTACACCTCGGGCTCGACCGGCACGCCCAAGGGGGTCGAAGTCACGCATCGTTCGGTGGTGAACTTCCTTGGCTCGATGCAGCGCGAGCCCGGCCTGGAGGCGGGGGACCGTCTGCTGGCGATCACCACCATCGCCTTCGATATCGCGGCGCTTGAGCTGTTCCTGCCGCTGAGCACCGGCGCCTGCACGGTGATCGCCGGCAGCGATGAAGTGCAGGATGCCTACGCGCTGCTCAAGCGGCTGCGCGCCTGCGGCGCGACCGTGGTGCAGGCCACGCCGTCGGGCTGGCGTCTGCTGCTCGAGGCCGGCTTCGTCTCGCGGCCGGGGCTGCGCATGCTGTGTGGCGGCGAAACCCTGCCGCGTGAACTCGCCGACCGGCTGCTCGCCGGCGGCGGCGAACTCTGGAACCTGTACGGACCGACCGAGGCCACGATCTGGTCGTCGTGCGCGCGCATCCTGCCGGGCGATGCGCCGATCACGGTCGGGCGACCGATTGCGAACACCCAGTTCTATGTCCTCGACACGCAGATGCAGCCGTTGCCGGTCGGCGTCCGCGGCGAGCTGTACATTGGCGGCGACGGCGTCGCCCGCGGCTATCACCGCCAGCCCACGCTCACCGCCGAGCGCTTCGTCGACAACCCGTTCGGCGCCGGACGCTTGTACCGCACGGGCGATCTTGCCCAGCGCCTTGCCGACGGCAACACGCTGCTGCTGGGGCGGGTGGACCAGCAGGTGAAACTGCGCGGGTTTCGCATCGAGCTGGGCGAGATCGAAGCGGCGTTGGCGCGTCAGCCGGGGATTGCCGCCGCCGCGGTGGCGCTGCGCGACGACACGCCGGGCGGCGCTGCCGCGCTGGTCGGCTACTACGTGCCCGCCGATGGCGCGGAGCCGGATGCATCCGCATTGCGCGCGGCGCTGGCGCTGACGCTGCCCGACTACATGGTGCCGACGCTGTGGCGGCGTCTGGACGCACTGCCGCTGACCGCCAACGGCAAGCTCGACCGCAAGGCGCTGCCGGCGGCAACGCCGGCAGCGCCGGACGCGCCACCGGCCGCGCCGCAGAACGCGATCGAAACGACGCTGGTCGGGATTTGGAGTGAGGTGCTGCGCAGCGACCGCATCGGCACCGACAGCGACATCCTCGCGCTGGGTGCCGACTCGATCCAGCTGTTCCAGATCGTCGCACGCGCGCATCGGGCCGGACTGCCGCTGAGCGCACGGCAGGTGCTGCAGCAGCGCACCATCGCGCGCCTGGCCAAGCAGCTCGATGGCAAGCCCGCCGACAAGCCGCGCACGCTGGTGTCGATTCGCCGGCGCGCGCCGGTCGCGGCGCCCCCGCAGGAGCTGCACCCGTGAGCGCCCTGCGGCCGCGGCGGGATCGGAGCTAGATCCGTGACCCGCGCCAGACTGGCGTTCCAGCCGCACGAGGGCGGCGCGATGCTCGATATCGACGTCAGTGATCTCAGCGCGCTGGAGCGCGTGCAACTCGTGCTGATGTCGGTGCGGGCGGCGATCAACGGACGGATGCACGTGCATATCGCTCATGCGCAAACCTTCCGCCGCGGCCGGGCCGAGGACTCGTCCGCCGGCGCCGCCCAAAGCGCGCTCGGCAAGTAGAGGATCCGGCGCCGCTGGAGCGCGGGATCGGCGATGACTGGAGCATTGAGGTGATTGTTGACCATCAAACGCGCCGGCTGGCGATGCTGCGCCTGTTCAACGACATGGGCCGCGCCGGCACGGAGCCGCACTCGTTCGAGGATCTTGAGCACGAGTGGCGCAAGACCGGTCTGCGGCACAGTGACCTGCCCGCGGCGCTGCGCGAGATGGTGCGCGACAGCCTGCTCCTGGTTGCGCGCGACGCGTCGGGCAAGACCTACAAGCTCAGCCGGATCGGCATCGAACAGCTCGGCGGCAGCGGTGTCCGCGAGCCGCGCTTCGGCTGGCGGCGCTGGCTGACGGTGCTGCGGGCGCGCTGGCGCGCGATTTCGGGCGGCGTCCGCGGGCATGCGCGCGGTCCACAGCGTGAACGGCGGCGGAACGGTCGGATCTGAGCCCGGAGAGCGTCGCGGCCGCCGCGGCCATCGTCCTCGTCTGCGCAGCTAGGCCGCGCTGGGACCTGGCATGCCGGGGCTGCGACGCTCGCGCACATGACGCGCGCGCAGCGCAGCCAGCGCGGTACGCTGGCGCGCGGCACGCTCGCGGGCGTCGCTGGCGTTGGTCTCCGGCGCGGCGCTGTCGCGGATCCACTCGGCCTGGCTGCGGATCCGCGGATGGCGAAACAGATCCAGCAGCGTGGCATCGGGCTTGAGACGGGCGCGGATCGCGGCGTGGACGGCAAGCAGCTGCAGTGAGCTGCCGCCCAGATCGAAGAAGTTGTCGTCGCTGCCAACCTGGGCGCGGCCCAGCGCCTTGCACCAGATGCGCACCAGCGCAGCCTCGATATCGTCATCGGCTGCGGCGCTGGCGGCGCCAGCGCCGGGGTCCGGCAGCTGCTGCAGACGCGCGCGGTCCACCTTGCCGGTGGGTAACAGCGGCAAGGCGTCCAACACCGTGATCGTGGCCGGCACCATGACCTCCGGCAGCTCGCTGCGCACGAAGGCGCGCAGGGCTTCGGCCTGGGCCATGCCGCCGGTGACAAAGGCGTCGATGCGCCGGCCGCTGTCACCGAGGTCCCGCGCGATCACGGCGGCGTCGGCGACCGCGCCGCTGCGGCGCAGGCAGGCTTCGATCTCGTCGAGCTCGACGCGCTTGCCGTTGACCTTGACCTGGCGGTCGCTGCGGCCGAGGAACTCGCAGACGCCGTCGCTGCGCCGACGGACGCGGTCGCCGGTGCGGTACAGGCGGCCGGGGCCAAACGGGTTGTCGACAAAGCGCTCGGCGGTCAGTTCGGGCCGGTTCAGGTAGCCGAGCGCGACGCCCAGCCCGCCGGCATACAGCTCGCCGGGCTCGCCGTTGGCCACCGGACGTCGCGCCTCGTCGAGCACGTGGACGCGGGTGTGCGCGATCTCGCGCCCGATCGGAATCGGCCCGTGGGTGATATCGCGCGGAATGCGATAGCAGCAGGTGAAGGTCGTGTTTTCCGTCGGACCATAGCCATTGATCAGCGTGCAGCCCGGCAGCGCGGCGAGGGCACGGGTGACCAGCGGCGGCGACAGCACGTCGCCGCCGGCCAGCAGCTGGCGCAGCGGACGCAGGCCATCGAGGCGATGCTCCACCATCAGGTGGAAGACGCCGGCCGTGAGCCACAGCGTGCTGACGCCATGGCGGTTGATCGCGTCGGCAATGTCGTCGAGGGTCGCCGCCGCCGGGTCGGCGATTGCGAGGCGCCCGCCATTGAGCAACGGCCCCCAGATCTCCAGCGTCGAGGCGTCGAATGCCAGCGGCGCCAGTTGCAGGAAGGTCTGATCGGCGCCGAAGTCGGCATAGTCGGTGTCGCGCACCAGGCGCACGATGCCGCGCTGCGGCACGACGACGCCCTTGGGGCGCCCGCTCGATCCCGAGGTGTACATCACGTAGGCCGGATCCTCGGTGCCCACGGCGATGTCGGTCACCGCGGAACTGGCGTGCGCGAGGCTGTGCAGCTCGATCGCACTCGCCCGCCACGACGACGGCGCGGACAGCCCTGCATCGACGAGCACCGTGGCCGGGTGCGCGTCGTCGTGGATGTACTGCAGCAGCGCCGGCGGGTACGCCGGATCGAAGGGCAGG
>JBFHQK010000164.1:0-6371 GCA_041592255.1 Fontimonas sp. | reverse complement strand
TACATCACATCAAGCAGGATGTTCTCCATGATCGTGCGCAGTCCGCGGGCGCCGGTCTTGCGCTCCTTGGCGCGCGCGGCGATGGCATGCAGGGCTTCCTCGCGGAACTCGAGCTGCACGCCCTCCATCGTGAACAGCTTCGCATACTGCTTGACCAGCGCGTTCTTCGGCTCCTTGAGAATCGCCATCAGCGCCGCCTCGTCGAGCTCTTCGAGCACGGCCACGACCGGCAAGCGACCGATGAACTCGGGGATCATGCCGAAACGGATCAGATCGTCCGGCTCAGCCTGCGTCAGCAGCTCGGTCACGCGCTTGCTGTCCTTGTCCGATTTCACGCTCGCCGAAAAGCCGATCCCGGTGCGTTCGGTGCGCCCCTGAATCACCTTGTCCAGCCCGGCGAAAGCGCCGCCGCAGATGAACAGAATCCCGGCGGTATTGACCTGCAGGAACTCCTGCTGCGGATGCTTGCGCCCGCCCTGCGGCGGCACGCTGGCAATCGTGCCTTCGATCAGCTTGAGCAGCGCCTGCTGCACGCCTTCGCCGGACACGTCCCGCGTGATGCTGGGGTTTTCGGACTTGCGCGAGATCTTGTCGATTTCGTCGATATAGACGATGCCGCGCTGGGCCTTCTCGATGTCGTAGTCGCACTTCTGCAGCAGGCGCGCGATGATGTTCTCGACATCCTCGCCGACGTAACCCGCTTCGGTCAGCGTGGTGGCGTCGGCGATCGCGAAGGGCACGTCCAGCAGTCGCGCCAGCGTCTCCGCGAGCAGGGTCTTGCCCGAGCCGGTGGGGCCGATCAGCAGGATGTTGGACTTGGCGATCTCGACGCCATCGGCCGACCCCTTCAGCGACAGTCGCTTGTAATGGTTGTAGACCGCAACCGAGAGGATCTTCTTCGCCGTATCCTGGCCGATCACGTACTCGTCCAGGACCGCGCGGATGTCCTGCGGCTTGGGCAGGCCCTTGGTCTGCGGCTTGGCGTGAACTTCCTCGCGAATGATGTCGTTGCAGAGATCGACGCATTCGTCGCAGATGTACACCGACGGGCCCGCAATCAGCTTGCGCACCTCGTGCTCGCTCTTGCCGCAGAAGGAGCAGTACAGCACCCGTCCGTTATGCGATCCGCTCCGAGTCTCGTTGGTCATCGTCCTTCCTCATCCGGGCGACAGCACCCGGCGACACTTGTATAACACAGTGTCATTGTCCTGCAAAAGATCAAGAAAAACCTACCACTTATGCAGCGGAAGAGCCCCGTTGGACGAGGATCTGGTCGATCAGGCCGTAATCCTTGGCCTGTTCGGCGTTCATGAAGAAGTCACGCTCCACATCGCGGGCGATCTTCTCCAGCGGCTGACCGGTGTGCTCGGACATCATCTTGTTCAGGCGCTCGCGCAGATACAGGATCTCGCGGGCCTGAATTTCGATATCCGTTGCCTGACCCTGCGCCCCACCCGACGGCTGGTGAATCATCACGCGCGCATTGGGCAGCGCATAGCGCTTGCCCTTGGCGCCGGCACCGAGCAGAAACGCGCCCATGCTCGCCGCCTGACCGATGCACATCGTGCTCACATCCGGCTTGATGAAGCGCATCGTGTCGTAGATCGACAGACCCGAGGTGATCACGCCGCCCGGCGAGTTGATGTAGATGTGGATGTCCTTGTCCGGATTTTCCGATTCGAGGAACAGCAGCTGGGCGACGACCAGATTGGCCATGTAGTCGTCGATCGGGCCGACGATGAAAACCACTCGCTCCTTGAGCAGACGCGAGTAGATGTCGAATGCCCGCTCGCCGCGAGCGGTCTGCTCGACGACCATCGGAACCAGGTGCTGGGCGCGTGTCAGGATGTCGGTCATGGGCGTATCGGTCGGTCAGGAGGCGGATCCGGCACGAGACCGGATCCGGTGTTTTACGACTGTGCAGCGGCCTTGGGGTTCAGCAATTCGTCGAGCGTCATCACGCGGTCCGTGAGCGTCGCCGTACCGACCAGCGCTTCGACCACCTGATCTTCCATCACCATCGCGCTCAGACCCTGCATCAGGTCGGGACGCGAACGATAGAAGGCCTTGACCTGCTCGGGCTGCTCGTAATCCGTCGCAATGCCGTCGAGGGCCTTGGCCAGACGCTCGGCATCGAGCTTGATCCCGCGGCTCTTGACCACCTCGCCGATCAGCAGACCGAGGCTGACGCGCCGCCGCGCAGACTGTTCGAACGCGGCGTCGGGCAGCAGCTCCTGGAGCTTGCCGGCATCGACATTGGCCATGTTCATGCGCGAGGCCGCTTCCTGACGCAGACGCGGGATCTCCTGCTGAATCAACGCCTCCGGCACCTCCAGCGGATTCGCGGCGAGCAGCTGGTCGAGCGCCTGGGTCTTGAGGCGATTCTGAATGCCCTTCTCGCGCTCCTTCTCCAGCGCTGTCCGGCACTTCTCGCGCAGGCCTTCTTCGCCGGCCGCCTCATCGACGCCGTGCGCCTTGAGGAAGTCTGCGTCAATCGCCGGCAGCTGCGCCGCCTCGACCGACTTCAGGGTGATGTCGAACTGCGCGGTCTTGCCGCGAAGATTCTCGGCGCGGTAGTCGGCCGGAAACGCGACGTCGACGGTGAACTGCTCGCCCGGGGTGTGCCCCACGATGCCGTTTTCGAGATCAGGCAGGAACTGCGAGGCACCGATCTCGAAGCTCACGTCCTTGCCCTCGCCTCCGCTGAAGGGCTCGCCGTCCAGCTTGCCGAGAAAGTCGACCTTGACCCGATCGCCCTGAGCGGCAGCGCGCTCGACCGCGGCAAACTCGCGACGCGCCTTGCGCAGGTTCTCGACCAGGCGCTCGACATCGGCCGCCGAGACTTCCACCACCGGGCGCTCGATCTGCAGCGCGTCCGCCGACAGCGTGATGTCTGGGTAGATCTCGAAGTGAGCGACATACTCGAGCGCCTCTCCCGGCGTCTCCGCAGTGATGTCGATCTTCGGCTGGCCGGCCGGATGGATGCCGGCCTGGTTGAGCGCTTCGGGATAGGTCTGCTGCACGATGTCGGAGATCGCGTCGACGCGCGCCGACTCGCCGAACTGCGCCTCGACCACCTTGCGCGGCGCCTTGCCCGGACGGAAACCCGGCAGCTTGGCGCGGCTGGCATAGCGCTTGAGGCGATCGTCCACCGCCTTGGCAACGCGGTCGGCGGGCACACGTACACGCATTTGCCGGCGCAGTCCGCCCGGCGATTCGACATTAACTTCCATTTGCAAGGCTCTGTTTTAAAAGGGCTAATAATCGGCGCGATGGTGCGAAAGGAGAGACTCGAACTCTCACGCCTTGCGGCGCTGGAACCTAAATCCAGTGCGTCTACCAATTCCGCCACTTTCGCGCGAGCCGCGCAGTATAGCAGCGGGTCCGCCAATCCTGAGCGCGATGCGGACAATCGAGGCTGTGGTCGCAGCGCCCGCCGCTGCGCACGCGGTCACCCCATTTTGGTTTACGCTGCGCTCCCTTTGCACCGCCCCTTGCCGATGCGTTCGGGCGATCCGGCCGCGCACACCCTCGGACTTCAGCACCTTCTGGCCGCCTGCGCCCTGCTGGCGGCGGCACTGGCCGCGCTCGCGGTTGGTCCGGTGCCGATTTCCGCGACGAAACTGCTCGGCCTCCTCGGCCTGCCGAGCGACAGCCCGCTCGCCGACTTCGAACGACTGACGCTGCTGCACATCCGGCTTCCGCGCGTACTGCTGGCAATGCTCGTCGGCGCCGCACTGGGCGTGTCAGGGGCGGCGATGCAGGGTCTGCTGCGCAATCCCCTCGCCGATCCGGGCCTGATCGGCGTCTCCGCCGGCGCCGGCCTGGGCGCTTCGGCGCTGATGGTGCTGGGCATGGGCACGCTGCTGCCGGTCACGCTGGCGCTGCCACTGGCCAGTTTTGCCGGCGGGGCCGCCGCCGCCTGGGCGGTGCTGCGACTGAGTCAGGTCGACGGCCGCACCCGCATCGCGACGATGCTGCTCGCCGGACTCGCGTTGAACGCCATCGCCGGTGCCGGGATCGCGTTGCTTGCGTACATCGCCGACGATTTCGCGCTGCGTTCGGTCACGCTCTGGATGTTTGGATCGCTGGGGCGCACCGGTGTTGGCGAGCTCGCCACTGCCGCGCCGCTGCTGTTGATCCCCCTGATCGCGCTGCCCCTGCACGCGGCCAAGCTCAACGCGCTGCTGCTGGGCGAAGCCGAGGCCCAGCACCTGGGCGTGGAGGTGGAGCGGATCAAGCGCCGGGTGCTGCTGCTGACGGTGCTCGCGGTGGGCGTCAGCGTCGCGCTGTCCGGCATCATCGGCTTCGTCGGCCTGATCGTGCCGCATCTGGTGCGCCTGTGGGCGGGACCCGATCATCGCCGCGTGCTGCCCGGCTGTGCATTTCTCGGCGCACTGCTGCTACTGGCCGCCGACACGCTTGCGCGCACGCTGTTCCAGCCCGCCGAGCTGCCCATCGGCATCCTCACCGCTCTGGTCGGCGGGCCGTTCTTCATCGCGCTGCTGCTGCGCTACCGCGACCGCCCGGAGTTGTCGTGAGCCTGCAGGCACAGGATCTGGGCTACCGAGCCGGCGCGCGCTGGCTGCTGCGTCAGGTGTCGCTGACCGCGGCTGCGGGACGGGTGCACGCCGTGCTGGGCCCCAACGGTGCCGGCAAATCGACCTTGCTGCGCCTGCTCTCCGCCGAGCTGCGCCCCACCACCGGCACCATCCACTGCGCCGGACGCGCGCTCGACGACTGGAGCGCTCCGCAGCTGGCGCGCCTGCGGTCGGTGCTACCGCAGCGCGACCACCTCAGCTTCGGATTCCGCGTCGAGGACGTCGTCCAGCTGGGCCGCCTGCCCTGCCTCCGGCATGCGCCCGCGCGCGAGCGACAGATCGTCGACGCCGCGATGGCGACCGCCGGCGTCAGCCAGCTGCACGCACGCCGCTACCCGACGCTGTCGGGCGGCGAGCGGACGCGCGTGCAGCTGGCGCGCGTGCTGGCGCAGATCTGGGAACCCGTCGAGCTCGGGCCGCGGATGCTGCTGCTCGATGAGCCAACCGCAAACCTCGATCTGGCGCACCAGCATCACTGCCTTCGTGTGGCCCGCGATATGGCCCGCCAGGGCGTCGCGGTGATCGTCGTGCTGCATGACCCGAACCTGGTCCTGGCCTACGCCGACGAGGTGACCCTGCTCAGCGGCGGCGCAATGCTGGCACAGGGCGTGCCGACCGAAGTGCTGAGCGCAGAGCGCCTCACCCGCACCTATGGGGTGCCGGTCGACGTGCTGGATGCCGCCGGCGAGCGGCTGATTCGCGTCGCGCACGAGCGCATGCACGGTGTGTCCGCGGAGAGATGAACGGCGTGCGGCGGTCCGAATGATGGTCGGGGCGACAGGATTCGAACCTGCGACCCCCTGCGCCCAAGGCAGGTGCGCTACCAGGCTGCGCTACACCCCGACATGCCCGCAGTGCGCGGGCCGGACCTGAGAGACTGGTGGGTCGTGATGGATTCGAACCATCGACCAACTGGTTAAAAGCCAGCTGCTCTACCGACTGAGCTAACGACCCGCCGTAAACAGGGCGCGAATGATACCGGAATCAGGCGACGCTGTTCGACGTCGCGGCGGCGGCAATCAGAAAAAACCGGACGCCGCGCCAGGCTGATAGTGCGTCGGGTCGGCGATCTGCGCTGCGGCGAAGCCCTCGCGGCGCAAGCGGCAGGAGTCGCAGCGGCCGCAGGCACGTCCCTGCGCATCGGCCTGATAGCAGGACACGGTCAGCGCGTAGTCCACCCCGAGCTGCGTGCCGCTGCGGATGATGTCGGCCTTGCTCATCGTCAGCAGCGGGGCATGAATACTGAGCCGATGCCCTTCCACGCCGGCCTTGGTGGCCACCGCCGCCAGACGCTCGAAGGCGTCGATGAACGCGGGCCGGCAGTCAGGGTAACCGGAGTAATCGACCGCATTGACGCCGATGAAGATGTCCCGCGCGCCCAGCACCTCGGCCCAGCCCAGGGCCAGGGCGAGGAACAAAGTGTTGCGCGCCGGCACATAGGTGACCGGGATTCCGGCGGTCGGCGCCTCGGGCACCGGAATGCTGCGATCGGTAAGCGCCGAGCCGCCCACCGCATCGAGATTCACCGTCATCAGCTGGTGGCGCTTGGCGCCCATCGCCGCCGCAACCCGCGCGGCCGCCGCGAGCTCGGCCTCATGGCGCTGGCCATAGGCGACGCTCAGCGCGTAGCAGTCGAAGCCACGCTCGCGGGCAATCGCCAGCGCGGTCGCCGAATCCAGTCCGCCGGACAGCAGCACCACCGCTGCCGGTCCTGTCACCTCATCCATGGCCCGACTCAACGTCCCGGGGCATTGCCCCACAAGATCTTGT
>JBFHQK010000163.1:0-6427 GCA_041592255.1 Fontimonas sp. | reverse complement strand
GGCGCCGGCGCGCGCGGCCATCACCGCGCTGCAGGCACTGCGCGCCCACCTGCACGGCGGCAGCATGGCCTACGCGCTGGCACCCGCGCGCACCCGCGACGGCGGCACGCTGATGCTCAGCGGCCCCCAGCTTGGCTACGGCTATCCGCTGCTGCTGGTCGAGATGGAGCTACACGCCGGCGACTACCACGCGCGCGGCTCCTCGGTGCCGATCCTGCCGGCGGTGGGCATCGGCTACAGCGAGCACGCGGCCTGGGGGCTGACCACCGGCTACAGCAAGACCATCGACTCGTTCATCGAGACCATCTGCTCGAGCGCGCAGCAGGCCGCCGGCACCTGTGCGGCCGACCAGTATTTCCACGATGGCGCGTGGAAGGACATGGACTGCCGCACCGAGACGATCGCGTATCGCGCGGCGCAGCAGGGCCTTCCGGCCGGGCCGGCGAGCCTGTCGACGACGGCGAAGATCTGCCGCACCGTGCATGGCCCCATCGTCGCCCGCGACGAGGCCGCGGGCCTGGCGCGCAGCCTGCAATACGCGATGTTCAAACGCGAGCTCGAAACCATCGAGGGCGTCAGTGCCTGGGCGCGCGCGCAGAGCTTTGCCGAGTTCAAGGCCGCCACCGCGCGCGTGACCTGGAACGAGAACGTCACTGTTGCCACGCGCGACGGCCATATCGCCTATTTCCACCCGGGTCTGTTCCTGCGCCGCCACGCCGAGGCCGACATGCGCCTGCCGATTCCCGGCACCGGGGCCTACGACTTCGGCGCGCCGCTGGCGTTTGACGAGCTGCCGCACGCGATCGACCCGCCGCAGGGCTATGTCGCCAACTGGAATAACAAGCCGGCCTACGGCTGGCTCGACGGCGAGGGGCTGGGCAGCACCTCGCGCCCGGGCGGACCCGGCCAGCGGCTGACCAGCGTGACCGACAAGCTCGCCAGCCGCAGCGACTGGACCTTCGCCGATCTGCGCGAGATCGACCGTCATCACGGCATTCGCGACCACCGCGCGCGCGAGTACCTGCCGCTGCTGGCGGCGTTCCGCGCCTCGGCGGCGGCGCAGCTCAACGCGGTGCAGCAGGCCGCGCTCGACCGCGTGCTGGACTGGGACGGCGTCGCCTTTGGTCCGGAGCAGGACATCGAGTCGGAGGATGCCCGCGACGGTGTCGCGGCAACCGTGTTCGGCGCGATCGTCGACGGCCTGCGCGAAGAGCTGTTCGGCGCGCTGCGCGACAACGTCATCGATCCGGGTGTGCCTGACCCGGACCCGAACAACCCCGATCCCGAGGCCGGACTCACGCTGTACGGCCGGCTTGCCGGCGTCGGCAGTCATGTGTTCGATCAGAGCGTGATGGACAACCTGGTGCTGCGGGTGCTCGATCCGGCGCATTCCGGGCTGGCGTTGCGGCGCGACTACCGGGGCGGTCGCGACCGCGATGCGCTGATGCGGGACGCGCTGGAGCGCGCGCTGAGCGCGCTCGCGGCGCAGTACAACGACGGTGCGCCGCTGAGCGTGGCCGATCTCGAGCTCTGCCGGCGCATTCATCCGCGTTCGCAGCTGTGTTCGCTCACCGGCGTGATCGGCCCCGGCTCTGACACCGTGCCGGGCACCAGTTGCGTGACCATGCCCTACGAGGACCGGGGCTCGTGGGTGCACCGCGTCGGCTACGAGCGGCCGGATGCCTGAGACGCCGGCCGTCTACGACTGCGTCATTGTCGGCGGCGGCCACAACGGCCTGGTCTGCGCGGCGTATCTGGCGCGCGCCGGGCGCAAGGTCCTGGTGCTCGAACGCCGGCCGCTGGTCGGCGGCGCTGCGGTGACCGAGGAGCTCGCGCCCGGCTATCGCGCCTCGACCGCGTCCTACCTCGTGTCGCTGCTGCTGCCTGAAGTCGAGCGCGAGCTGCGGCTGCGCGACTACGGCTACCGCGTGCTGGCGCGCAACCCGTCATCGTTCACGCCGCTGCCGGACGGCCGCAGCCTGCTGATGGGGCCGGATGCGGAACTCAACCGGCGCGAGATCGCGAAATTCTCGGCGCGGGACGCAGCGGCCTATCCGCGCTACGAAGCCTGGCTGACGCGCGTCGCCGAAGCGCTGGAACCCGCCCTGGAGGACATTCCGCCGGACCTGCTGCCGCTGCCGCCGACCTGGCGCCGGCGCGGCCTGCGCCAGCGGCTGGCCAACCTGCGCCGGGCGCTGCGCTTTCACCGCAGCCTCAAGCGGCTGGGTGACGATCTGCCGGCTGCGCTCGAACTGTTGACCGGCGCGGCGCGGCCGATTCTCGACCGCTGGTTCGAATCCGACGCGCTCAAGGCCACGCTGGCGACCGACGCCATCATCGGCGCGTTTGCGCCGCCGTCGGCCGCGGGCACCGGCTACGTGCTGCTGCATCACGTGATGGGCACCGCCGGCGGCGCGCGCGGCGTCTGGGGCTATGTCGAAGGCGGCATGGGCGCGTTGAGCGCGGCGATGCGCCGCGCGGCCGAGGCCTGCGGCGCCGAGATCCGCACCGGCGTCGCCGTCGCCAAGATCGAAGTCGTCGGTGGGCGCGCGCGCGGCGTGCACCTGGCCGGGGGCGGCTTCATCGCGGCCCGCGCGGTGGTCTCCAACGCGACCCCGGAAGTGACTTTCCGCCAGCTGCTCGACGCCGCGGTGCTGCCGGAGCAGTTCCGCGCCGCAGTCGCGCGCATCGATTACGCCAGCGCGTCGATGAAGATCAATCTCGCCCTGTCCGAGCTGCCGGATTTCAGTTGCTGTCCGGGGCGCGCGGCGGCGGGGCCGCAGCATCGCGGCACGATTCACATCAGCCCGTCGCTGGAGTACATCGAGGCCGCCTACGAGGATGCGCGCCGCGGCCTGCCGTCGCGCGAACCCGTGGTCGAGCTGACGCTGCCCACCGCGGTCGATGCCACGCTGGCGCCACCCGGCCACCATATCGCGCAGCTGTTCGTCCAGTACGCGCCGTATCACCTGCGCGACGCCAGCTGGGACACACTGGCCGAGGCGTTCGCGGATCGCTGCATCGATGCGGTCACCCGCTACGCGCCGAACTTCCGCGACGCCGTGCTGCACCGCCAGGTGCTGTCGCCGGTCGAGCTGGAACGGCGGTTCGGCCTGACCGGCGGCAACATCTTCCACGGCGCGATGCCGCTGCATCAGCTGTTCGGGTTTCGCCCGGTGCCGGGGTGGAGCGACTACCGCACGCCGGTCGAGAACCTGTTCCTGTGCGGGGCCGGCGCGCATCCCGGCGGCGGCGTCAGCGGCGCCCCGGGGCGCAATGCGGCGCGGGTGATGCTGGGCGCCTGATGCGGCGCACGGATGTCCGCAGCGCTGTAGAGATTCCCTACGCAGTCGCCCACGGCAGGCGGTCGAGCCGTTAGATTCGCAGTGGACTCGAACGGATGGCTGAGATGCGAGTTGGAGAAACCACTCTGGAGCGCGCGTTGCTGGAGATCTACGAAATGCAGGGGCTGCAGGCGGGCGGCTGCCTGTCGATCGCCACGCTGCAGCGCGCGTGGCACCGCACCGGACTGCGCAGCAATGATTTCCGCGACGCGATCCGCGTGCTGCTGCAGCGCGGCTGCCTTGAGGTGCATGACCGGCGCGATGTGATGGACCTCGCGCTGACCAGCGCCGGCGCCGCGCGGATTCGTGCCGAGGCGTTCCACCATCCCAGCCGCGACGGCGAACTCGACGATGTGCGCAAGCTGGCGCTGCTGCGCGAGCGCGCCATGCCGACGCGGCGCTTCGCCTGGGACGGCTCGCGGCGCCGGCGCGACGACGAGCCCCAGATCGTCCTGCACTGACACCCCTGCGCCGGGCGGCGGGCGTGCGCCCCGGCGTGGCCTGGGCCATGCGGGCGGGTCCGTCGCACCGCGCGCTGCAGGGCGCAGGCCGGGCAGATGCGCCCGGCCGCTGCCGGCCGTCAGGGGGGTGATGCCAGCGGGTCGGTTCTGATCACAGCGAGGGGATGCGTTCGGGTTAAGCTCCGCGCCGCGTGCGCCCGATTGCCGGGCGTTGCGCACACCCAACTCGCTCGCAATGAACTCCATCGGCCACCACGTCGGCTGGGACACCTGGTTACGCTTCAGGCGGTCGATCGGCACCTTCCTGGCCTCGCCGGAGGGGCGCCGCTCCGCGTGGCTGCTGGCGTTGCTGATCGGCTTTCTGGTCGTCATCAACGGCCTGAATGTGGTCAACAGCTATGTCGGCCGCGATTTCATCTCGGCGATCGAAAACCGCGACCGCGCGCGTTTTCTCACCCAGGCCTGGCTCTACGTCGGCGTCTTCGCGGCCTCGACGGTCGCCGCAGTGGTGTTCCGCTATGTCGAGGAGCGCCTGGCGCTGCTGTGGCGGGTCTGGCAGACGCGGCAGATCGTCGACCGCTATCTCGTGCATCAGGCGTACTTCCGCATCGAGGAGTATGCGCGCCTGCCCAATCCCGACCAGCGCATCGCCGAGGACGTGCGCGCCTTCACAACGACGACGCTGTCGTTCGTGCTGATGACGCTCAACGCCTCGGTGACGATCGTCGCCTTCTCCGGCGTGCTGTGGTCGATCAGCCCGCGCCTGTTCGGCATCGCGGTGATCTACGCGCTGGTCGGCACGGCGCTGACGGTGGTGGTGGGCCGTCGCCTGGTCGGGCTCAACGTGCACCAGCTCGACATGGAGGCCAATTTCCGCTCCGAGCTGATGCGGGTGCGGGAGAATGCCGCCGCGGTGGCGCTGCTGCAGCGCGAGCCGCACATGCGCCGCCGGTTGCTGGACCGGCTCGACGACGTGCGCGCCAACACGCGGCGCATCATCGACGTCAACCGCAACCTCGGCTTCTTCACCAACGGCTACAACTATCTGATCCAGATCATCCCGGCGCTGATCGTGGCGCCGCTGTTCATGCAGGGCGACGTGCCGTTCGGCGTCATCACGCAGTCGGCGATGGCGTTCTCGACGCTGATGGGCGCGTTCTCGCTCGCGGTGACGCAGTTCCAGTCGATCTCGGCCTACGCCGCGGTGATCGGCCGTCTGGGGCGCCTGACCGATGCCATTGCGCATCCGAGCCCGCCGCCGGCCGCGGCAATCACGCTGGCCGAGGACAACGGCCGGCTGGTCTACGAGGGCCTGACGCTGCGCCGCGGCGACGGCCGGCCGCTGCTCGACAACCTCAACCTGAGCATCGAGCGCGGCCAGCGCGTGCTGATCACTGGCGCCTATGGCCACGCCAAGATCGCGCTGTTCCGTGCCACCGCCGGACTGCACTGCGAAGGTGCGGGCCGCATCGTGCGCCCGGACGCGGCGTCGATGCTGTTCGTGCCGGAGCTGCCGTATCTGCCCGGCGGCAGCCTGCGCGAGCTGCTGCTGCACGAGGACGGCCGCGACGCGCGTGGCGACGACGAGATCCTGCGCGTGCTGCATCTGCTGCGCCTCGATGCGGTGATGCACGACGCCGGCGGGCTGGATGCCGGCGCCGACTGGAGCAGCCGGCTTGGCGTCAGCGAACAGGCCGGGCTGGTGGTCGCGCGCGTGCTGCTCGCGCGTCCGGCCTTCGCGTTCTTCGACCGCATGAGCGTGGCGATGGACCCGGCGCGGATCGAGCGCGTGCTGAGTCTGCTCGCCGCCGCGGGCATCGGCTACCTGGTCATCGGCAAGCCCGAGGACGCCACGCCGGCGCTGTTCGACGCCGTACTGCACATGGCCGGCGACGGCAGCTGGACCTGGCGCAGCCTCAGCCCGGCGCCGGTCCCAGCGTGACCACCACCCGGTGCGTGCCGGCGTCGGCCAGATCGATCTGCGCGACGCCGTCGCGCAGCGGCAGCGGCGCGCCGTCGAGCGTGACGCCGACCACCGCCGCGCTGCAGCGCTGCGGATTGACCACCTCGATCTCGTAGCGCGCGTCGCGTCCGGCCGGGCGGTAGTGCAGGCGGTAGGCGGGCCAGTCGTCGGGGACGCAGGGCAGCAGCAGCAGCCTGCGGCCGTCGACGACACGCAGGCCGAGCACGGATTCGACCGCGACGCGCCAGGCCCAGCCGGCCGAGCCGGTGTACCAGGTCCAGCCGCCGCGGCCGACGTGCGGATCGGCGCCGTAGATGTCGGCGGCGATCACGTAGGGTTCGACCTGGTAGCGCTGCAGGGCCTGGGCATCGCGCGCGTGCCATTGCGGGCCGAGCCGCACCAGCCAGCGCGCCGCGCGGTCGCGCCAGCCCAGCCGCGCCGCGGCGGCGATCAGCCAGCAGGCCGCGTGCGTGTACTGGCCGCCGTTTTCGCGCACGCCGGCGACATAGCCCTTGATGTAGCCGGGATCGTGCGGAAGATCGACGAAGGGCGGGGTCAGCAGGCGGATCAGGCCGTCGGCCTCGCTGACCAGCTGGGCCTGGGCCGCCGCCATCGCCTGTTGCGCGCGATCCGCCGGCGCGGCGCCGGAGAGCACGGCC
>JBFHQK010000162.1:0-6455 GCA_041592255.1 Fontimonas sp. | reverse complement strand
GCAGCCGCTGCAGCGGCGCGCGCGCAGCGGTTTCTGGCAGGAGCCGGTGCTGGCGCCGCAGGCGGGGGTCCCCGCGGGAGCGCTGGCGCTGCGGGTGCAGTCGCAGACGCACTACCTGCGCCGCGTCGTGCCGGCGGCGGCCGCGCACGGCGAGCGCCGCAGCTACGTGCTGCGGCCGTATCGCGAACTGCAGCGGCTGCCGCTGCCGGGCGGCGGCAGCCGCAGTCTGTTCGCGCCCGACGGCCTGGTCGCGGGCACCGAGCGCGGCGAGCGCTGGTGGCTGTGGCCGACCGGTGTCTACGAGCCCGGGGCGATGCGGCAGTGGGGCCGGCACGCCACCTCGTTTGTCGGCCGCAGCCATTTCGACGATGCGCGTTTCCTCGAACAGAGCTTCGTCGTGCCGGCGTGGGCGCGGCAGCGGTAAGCCCGATTGCGCCGGCCTTGGCCTAAGATGCAGCCCTCACTTCGGGGGCCTCGCATGTACACACTCAAGGACAAAGTTGCGGTCATCACCGGCGCCGGATCCGGCATCGGCCGCGCGCTCGCGCTTGAACTCGCCGCCAAGGGCTGCCGCCTTGCGCTCGCCGACATCAATGCCGCGGCGCTGGCCGAAACCGCGGCGCAGCTGGGCGTGAAACCCTACACCCAGACCCTCGATGTGGCCGACCGCGACGCGGTCTATGCGTTCGCCGCCGCGGTCAAGCGGGAATGCGGCACCGCGCACATCATCATCAACAATGCCGGCGTCGCGCTGTCGCAGACGATCGAGGACATGAGCTACGAGGATTTCGAGTGGCTGATGAACATCAACTTCTGGGGTGTGGTCTACGGCACCAAGGCGTTCCTGCCGATGCTGCGCGCGCAGGACGACGGCGTCATCGTCAACCTGTCGAGCCTGTTCGGCATCATCACCGTGCCGACCCAGGGCGCCTATCACGCGGCCAAGTTCGCGGTGCGCGGCTTCACCGAGACACTGCGCCAGGAGCTCGACGGCAGCGGCGTGTTCGCGGTCTGCGTGCATCCGGGCGGCATCAAGACCAACATCGCGCGCAATGCGCGGCATTATGTCGACACGATGGGCAACACCGATCCCGCGCGCTCGGCGGCGCTGTTCGACAAGATGGCGCGCACTTCGCCGGCCGCCGCCGCGCGCGTGATCATCGACGGCATCGAGAAGCGCCGCCCGCGCGTGCTCATCGGCGCGGATGCGAAGCTGATCGAGCGCATCCAGCGCTGGTCCCCGGTCGGCTATCCGCGCGTGCTCGGGGCGCTGCTCAAGTTCGCGCGCTGAGTACGTGCGCGCACATGGCGGCCGCGCCGCGGGATTAAACTGATCGCCCCCATCGCCGCTGAAAGTCTCCATGGATACCGATCGCATCCGCCAGCATGTCAGCGCCCTCTGGGACGACGAGATCGTCGCGCAGCTGACCGAATACATCCGCATCCCCAACAAGTCGCCGTTGTTCGACCCGCAGTGGCGCGAGCACGGCTACATGGATGCGGCCGTGCAGCTGATGGAAGCCTGGGCCCGGGCGAAGCTTGCCGGCCTGCCGGGGGCGACCCTTGAAGTGATCCGGCTTGCCGAGCGCACGCCGCTGATCTTCATCGACATCCCGGCCGCGCACGGCGGCCGCGCCGACGACACCGTGATTCTCTACGGTCATCTCGACAAGCAGCCGGAGATGAGCGGCTGGAGCGACGGGCTCGGGCCGTGGACGCCGGTGCTCAAGGACGATCGCCTCTACGGCCGCGGCGGCGCCGACGACGGCTATGCGCTGTTCGGCGCGGTGGCGGCGCTGCTCGCGCTCGAGGCGCAGCAGCTGCCGCGCGCCCGCTGCGTGATCCTGATCGAGGCCTGCGAGGAGTCCGGCAGTTACGATCTGCCGCACTACGTCGACCATCTCGCCGATCGGCTGGGCACGCCATCGCTGGTGATCGCGCTGGACTCGGGCTGCGGCAACTACGAGCAGCTGTGGCTGACCACCAGCCTGCGCGGACTGGCCGGCGGCAATCTGCGCGTCGACGTGCTCACCGAGGGCGTGCATTCGGGCGATGCCTCGGGCGTGGTGCCGTCGAGCTTCCGCATCCTGCGCGAGCTGCTGTCGCGGCTCGAGGACGAGGGCAGCGGCGAGATCAAGCCGGACGAGTTCTACGTCGAGATCCCGCCCCAGCGCATCGAGCAGGCGCAGCTGGCCGCGCAGACCCTGGGCACCGATGTCTACGCCAAGTTTCCGTTCGTCGACGGCATGCAGCCGGCCGCGGCCGATCTTGCCGAGCTGGTGCTCAACCGCACCTGGCGGCCGCAGCTGTCGGTCACCGGCGTCGATGGCATGCCGCCGCTGGCCAGTGCCGGCAACGTGCTGCGTCCGTACACGGCGGTGAAGCTGTCGCTGCGCATTCCGCCGACGCTGGACGGCCGCCAGGCCGCGCAGTCGCTCAAGCGTCTGCTGGAAACCGAGCCGCCCTATGGCGCGAAGGTGACGATGGAACTGGAGAAATCCGGCAGCGGCTGGAACGCGCCGGAGCTGTCCTCGTGGCTGGAACAGGCGGTCGACGCCGCCTCACGCACCTACTTCGGCATGCCGCCGGCGTACATGGGCGAAGGCGGCACGATCCCGTTCATGGGCATGCTCGGCGAGAAGTTTCCGCAGGCCCAGTTCCTGATCACCGGCGTGCTCGGCCCGCATTCCAACGCGCACGGTCCCAACGAGTTCCTGCACATCCCGATGGGCAAGCGCGTGACGATGGTGGTGGCCGACGTCATTGCCCGCCACGCGCAGGCGCGCCACCCCTAGCCGTCCGCGCGCAGGCGCTCGATCACCGCCGCGGTTTGCGGGCGCACGCCGCGCCAGAGCGCAAACGCCGCCGCGCCCTGCTCGACCAGCATGCCCAGGCCGTCGGCGACGCGCGCCGCGCCCTGCTGCTCTGCCCAGGCGCGGAACGGCGCGAAGGCCTTGCCGTAGGACAGGTCGTAGCAGTCCCCGCCGGCAGCGAGCAGCGGCCCCGGCAGCGCGATCATCGCGCCGTCGTGGCCGGCGGACGTGCCGTTGACGATCACCTCAAAGCGATCGCCCTTGAGCGCCAGGTGCGTGCGCGGCTGAATCGGGCCGAGATCCTTGAACTGCTCGGCCAGGGCTTCGGGCTTCCACGGCGTGCGGTTGGACACCACCAGCGCGGCGGGCTGTTCGCGCAGCAGCGGTTCGAGAATGCCGCGCACCGCGCCGCCGGCGCCCAGCACCAGCACGCGGCGGCCGCGGATGGCGATGCCGAGCCGCTGCAGGTCGCGGAGGAAACCCTCGCCGTCGGTGTTGTCGCCGCGCCAGCCGCGCGCGCTGCGGATCAGCGTGTTCACCGCCCCGGCGATCCGCGCGCGGGCGCTGATGTCTTCGCACAAGGCCATCACCGCGACCTTGTGCGGCAGCGTCACATTGAGGCCGCGATAGCCCTGCTCGTGCAGCGCCTGCAGCGCCGCCGGCAGCACCGCGGGCTCGACTTCGACCGCGTCATAGCTCAGCGGCTGCCCGGTCTGGCGCGCGAACTGCGCATGCATGCGCGGCGACTTGCTGTGCGCAACCGGGTGGCCGATGACGGCGTAGCGGTCCATGCGTGGGGCGCTCAGGCGCCGAGCCAGGCTGCCGCGTCCTTGGCGTGATAGCTCAGGATCATGTCGGCGCCGGCGCGACGGAAGCAGGTCAGCGCCTCGAGCACCGCTTGGCGCTCGTCGAGCCAGCCGTTGGCGACCGCGGCCTTGAGCATGCTGTACTCGCCGCTGACCTGATAGGCGGCCACCGGCACGCCGAAGCGGTCCTTCACGCGGCGGATGATGTCCAGATACGGCATGCCCGGCTTGACCATGACGATGTCCGCGCCCTCGGCCAGATCGAGCGCCACTTCGCGCAGCGCCTCGTCGGCATTGGCCGGGTCCATCTGGTAGGTCTGCTTGCCGCCCTTGCCGAGGTTGCCGGCCGAGCCGACCGCGTCGCGGAACGGGCCGTAGTACGCCGACGCATACTTGGCCGCGTAGGACAGGATCAGCGTGTTCTTGTAACCATCGCGTTCGAGCACCTGGCGGATGTGGCCGACGCGGCCGTCCATCATGTCGCTGGGCGCGACCACGTCGACGCCGCAGCGCGCGTACAGCAGCGCCTGCCGGCGCAGGATCTCGCAGGTGGCGTCGTTGTCGACATCGCCGTGGGCGTCGAGCACGCCATCCTGACCGTGGCTGGTGTAGGGATCGAGCGCGACGTCGGCGATGACGCCGATCTGCGGCACCACCTGCTTCACCGCCTTGATCGCGCGGCACATCAGGCTGTCGGGATTGAGGGCTTCGTCGCCGCCGGGCGTCTTGCGCTCGGCCGGCGTCACCGGAAACAGCGCCACCGAACGCACGCCCAGCGCGTACAGGGCCGCGCATTCGCGCGCCAGCGCATCGAGATCGTGGCGGGTCACCCCCGGCATCGCGCCGACCGGTCCGCACAGCGCGCCTTCGGCGACGAACAGCGGCTGGATCAGCTGCGCCGGATCGAGCCGGGTTTCGCGCACCATGTCGCGGATGAAGGCCGCCTGGCGCGTGCGCCGCAGGCGGGTGTGGGGATAGCTGCCGATGGCCACGGGACCGATCCGTATCAGACAATGGGGCCGGGAATTATAGCGACGCGCCTGCCACCGTCCCTTCAGCCATGCCCGAACTCCAGACCCTGATCCGCCTTGCCATCTTCCTGCTCCTGGTTGCGCTGCTGCTGGGGGCCGAGCGCCGCTGGCCGCGTCGCGGCGGCGAGCGCCTGCGGCGGCTGCGCTGGCCGGCCAATTTCGGCCTGGCGGTGATCGACAGCCTGCTGCTGCGGCTGCTGCTGGGCGCCGGCGCGGTCGGCGTCGCGGTCTGGGCGCAGCAGCAGGGCTTCGGCCTGTTCCAGCGCTTTGCCCTGCCGCCGGCGCTGGCCGGCGTGCTGTCGTTGCTCGCGCTCGATCTGCTGATTTACTTCCAGCACCGCCTGTTCCACGCGGTGCCGATGTTCTGGCGCCTGCACCGCGTGCACCACAGCGACATCGAGTTCGACGCCACCACGGCGCTGCGCTTCCACCCGGTCGAAATCCTGCTGTCGATGTTGATCAAGATGGCGGCGGTCGCCGCGCTGGGCGCGCCGGTCTGGGCGGTGGTCGCCTTCGAAGTGGTGCTCAACGGCGCGGCGATGTTCAACCACGCCAACCTGCGCATCCCGGCGGCGGCCGACCGCGTGCTGCGCTGGATCGTCGTCACGCCGGACATGCACCGCGTCCACCACTCGATCCACCGCGACGAGACCGACTCCAACTTCGGCTTCAACCTGCCGTGGTGGGACCGGATCTTCGGCACCTACCGGGCGCAGCCGCGCGACGGCCACACGCAGATGCGCATCGGCATCGACGACTACCGCGCCGCCGGCAGCCAGACCCTGCCGCGGCTGCTGCTGCAGCCGCTGGGCTAGCAGCAGCGGCGCCGGGCCGTCTACCGGATCAGCGCCGACAGGCCCTAGACTGGGGCAGTCTTCCCGCGCCGCCGCCCGCCATGGCCGATGCCGATCGACTCGCCCGTCTGCTCGCCGCCACCGCCGGCGGCGACGCGGCGGCGTTTCGCGCGCTCTACGATGCCAGCAGCGCGCATCTGTTCGGCCTGCTGCTGCGTATGCTCAAGCGTCGGGACTGGGCCGAGGAAGCCTTGCAGGACTGCTATCTCAAGATCTGGCAAAAGGCGGACACCTACGCGCCGGACAAGGGCGCGCCGCTGACCTGGCTGATGAGCGTCGCCCGCTACCGCGCGCTGGATCTGTTGCGCCTGCGGCGGCCGGAAGTCGCGCTGCCCGACACCGACGACGACGCCTCGCTGGCGTACGCAGACCCCAGCCATGACGCCGACCCGCAGGCGCGCGCGATGGAGGGCGAAGGACTCGGCAGGCTCAGGGACTGCCTGCGCGAACTGCCGGTGGAACAGCAGCGCAGCGTGCTGCTGGCCTATTACGAGGGTTACACGCACCAGGAGCTGGCGCGGGAGATGAACGCACCGCTGGGCACGATCAAGAGCTGGGTGCGGCGCGGCCTGCAGCGGCTGCGGGAGTGTCTGGACGAATGAAGTACGAACATCCTCTGCTCAAGCAGGTGCTGGCGGCCGAGTATGTGCTCGGCACGCTGTCCGGGCGCTCGCGGCGGCGCTTCGCGCGCCTGCTGCGCAGCCGGGGCGATCTGCGCGCCGAGGTGCGCGACTGGGAGCGCTGCCTGGCCGGGCTCGAGGCCGGTTTCACCCCGCAGACGCCGCCGGCGCAGGTCTGGTCGGCGATCGAGCAGCAGATCAATCACATACCGGCACCGCCGCGGCCGCGCCAGCGCGCGGTCACGGCCCTGCGCGTCTGGCAGGCCTGGGCCGGGCTGGCGACCGCGGCGGCGCTGGTGCTCGCCATCGGCCTGCAGCGCGAGCGCACCCG
>JBFHQK010000161.1:0-6502 GCA_041592255.1 Fontimonas sp. | reverse complement strand
GCCGCCGGGCACCACGGCGCCGAGTCCGGCATGGGCGCACAGCACGATCAGCACCGCGATCGCGCGCACGCCGTCGAGCGAAGGAATCGTGGCCGACGCCGGCAGGACAGTGCCCATCAGGCGCGCGCCTCCACCGGCGCCGGACGCGGCGGCGCGGCCAGCGGCGCGCCGAAGTAGTACTGCAGACGATGGTCGAGCAGGCTGCGCCCGAGTGCGACGGTGGCCAGCACCATGATGGCGAAGCCGACGCTGAGGACGCTGAACCAGTGCGATTCGGAGAGATTGCTGATGGCGTGCTGCAGAAACAGCGTCAGATACAGCGCGCCCTGGTCGCGGTCGAGCGCGAAGACCTGCAGCGCCTGCCCGACGTAGCCGGCGAGAAAGCCGAGCAGGCACAGCAGGCCGACGGTTCCCAGATCGTTGACGACGTCGAGGTAGCCGTTGTGCGCAGAGCCGGGGTAGAAGTACAGCTGATACATGAAGTGCACGGACGGCGAGTTCGATTCCGGTCCGGTCCAGTACGCGCCATAGCCACCGCCGAGCCAGGGGTGTTCGCGCACCTGATCGATGATGATCGCCCAGATATCGCTGCGGCCGGTGAAGCTCAGATCCTTGCCGGTCAGTCGCGAGATCGGTTCGAGCAGCGGCTCCAGGCCGGGGACCAGCCGCAGCACCGCCAGCGCGTAGACCACCAGCAGCAGCGCGAACAGGCCGACCAGATAGGGCATGTAGGGCTGCAGCCCGCGCGGCGTGCGCATCAGGGCCAGCATCATCGGGATGGCAAACAGCATGGTCATCAGGGAAGTGGAGCTGCGCGAGCCGATCAGGCAGATCAGCGACAGGGCCAGGCCGGGCAGCAGCACCCATAGCCGCAGGCTGCGGGCGATGCCGGCGTGGACCCACAGGATCAGGGCGGTGCCGGCGACCATGCCGAGCGTGTTCTTGTGATTCGTCAGTCCGCGCCAGGAGCCGGCGATGCCGGCATCGGTTTCGTGATGCACGGCCAGCGACGGCTGCAGCAGCACGAAAACGATCGAGCCGGCCAGCACGAGCGTGAGCACCGGGCGCAGCACATTCTGGAAGCGCTCGCGATGCCAGGCGCTGAGCGCGAACGCGATGGCCACCACCACAATGGTGGTCACCCGCACCAGGCGGCGTACCGTGACCGACGGTGCGATCGACCAGGCCACACTCGCCACCACCAGGGCGAGAAACGCGAGCAGGAACAGGTTGAGACGCGGCAGCAGCAGCCAGACCAGCGCGGCGCGCCAGATGATCACGACGACGCCGGCACTGAGCAGCCCCAGCCAGAGCATGCGGCTGCCCAGGCTGCCGGACATCGGCGCCGAGCCGAGCAAGACGCTGTAATCGAAGCCTTCGGGGATGATCAGCAGCAGGGTCAGCAGCCAGACCAACAGCGCCAGCGCGACGGCATAGCGGTCGTCACGCACCCATAGCGCCGGTTCCATACGCACGCCACGTCCCGCCGCGCCGGGCGGCGGCGGCGTGCCGGACAGCGGTCCGCTCATCGGCGCGCTCATCGGTGTCCCTCAGAAGCGATTGATCACCGCCCCCAGCACCCGGGCCTGGGTGGCGGCAAGGCGGCGCAGCAGATCGCGGGCCTCGCGGTAAGGCGTGTGTTCGGCGCGCGTCAGCGTCAGCACATGACCGACCTTGGTGCTGACGGCCAGGCCGTCGCTGTAGCGCTGGATCGGCGGAGTGTCGAACAGCATGAACGCGTAGCGGCTGCGCCACTCCTCCACCAGCTCGTGAAACCGGTCCTCGGCCAGCAGCTCGAGGGCGCTGTTGGGCAGCACCGCGCCGGAGGTGAGCACGGACAGATGCGGCAGACCTTCGATGGCGCGCAGCTGCGGCGGCGCTTCGTTGCGCAAGGCATCCGAAAGCCCGCGGCGGTTGTCCAGGCGGAACAGTTCGTGCTGGCGCGGGTGGCGCATGTCCGCGTCGACCAGCAGCGTCGGACGTCCGAGCCGCGCGAACGCTACGGCAAGCTCGGCCGCGAGCTGCGAGCGCCCCTCGCCGGGGCACGGGCTGACGAGCACGACCGACAGCGCGCCGCTGCCGCTTTCGCGGCGCAGCAGCAGTTCGGTGCGCAGTGCGCGCACGCGTTCGCTGTACGGGTCGTAAGGTTCGTGGGCCAGTGCCAGCGAGCGGCCCGGCCGTCCGGACGGGACCGGCACCTGCACCGGATCGCCGACGGCCGGCAGCGTCTCGCGGCCATCGGCGGCCGATGCGGCCATCGCCAGGGTGGTCCGGTGCAGCGGTGCTTCGCGAAGGCCGCTCATGCGGTTAACCTCGGTGCGGGGGTTGCGGTGAACTCCATCAGCACGGGAATGCCGTGGTCGCGTTCGAGATCGTCACGGCAGCGGACCCGGCGGTTGAGCAGCTCCAGCAACAGCGGACTGAGCACGCCCAGGATCCCGCCCAGGGCGATGCCGAAGACCGTGTACTTGAGCAGGTTCGGGCGGCTCCAGCGCAGCGGCTTGACCGCGCGGCTTTCGACGCTGATGTTGTTGTAGCGGTTGCGCGAGGCGAACGAGGCCTGGTCGAAGCCGTCGAGCGCGCGCTTGTAGACCGCCTGCGCCGATGCGAGCTCGATCTGGTAGCGCGCGGCCTGGTCCTGCTGATCGCGGATATCGAGGATGCGCGCGCGCTGATCGTCGACCGCCTTGCGCAGCTTGCTTTCCAGTGCGCGCGTGGCCGCGAGCTCGGAGCTGGCGCTGGCCGAGTAGGTGTTGATCTCGCTGTCGAGCGAGCTGCGGGTCTGCGCGATCTGTGCGTCCAGCGCCACCATGTCCGGATGGCGGATGCCGAGGGTCGAGGCAAGTTCCGCGCGGCGTGCGGTCAGCGTTGTCAGCTGCGTCTTCAGCTGCTGCACCAGCACCGACTCGAGCACCGATTCACCCAGCCGGATGTCCCCCACCGAGCGCGCCTCCGCGGCGCGGCGGGCGTTCTGCGCCTCGAGCAGGCGCTGTTCGAGGGTGCCGAGAACTTCCATCTCGATGTCGATGTTTCCGGTGGGATCGACCAGGCGCTTGTGGTCGCGGAATGCGGTGACCTGCTCCTGCGCACGCTCGACCTTGAGCCGCAGGTCATCGAGCTGCTCCGAATACCGGCGCGCATGATCCGAGGCCGGTCCGCTCAGGCGATCGTTCTGCAGCTGCACATGGATGTCGGCAATGGTGTTGGCGATCAGCGCGGCTTCGTCGGGCGACGTGCCGGCATAGGTGACATGGATCAGCTGGCTGCCGAAACGGCCCTGCTCGATCGTGAGTTTCTTGAGCAGCCGCGACAGGATCCATGTCGGCAGATCGGCCGGCGCACCATTGAAACCCTGGGTGTACTTTTTCTCCGCCGTCAGCTTGAGGCGGTCGATCACCGGCAGCAGCACTTCCGGACTGCGCAGCAGTTCGATCTGGGTGGCGATGTAGCCGGAGAGCAGGCCGATCGGGAATTCCTTGCCGCTGAGCGGATCGTTGACCTCATAACGCACCATCAGCGTCGCCGTCGCCTCGTAGGTGCGCGGCATCAGCAACGCCGCACCGATCACCAGCACCGCCACGGCAATGAAAATCGACACCGTGCGGCGCCAGTGCGCGCGCAGGATCGAAATCAGCTGCGTCAATGACAGTCCGGGATGGACGTAGTTGAGTGGAATGAAGGGGGTCGGCAGCGGCACGGCCGTGGCGACGTTCAGCGCGGGCAGTTGAGTAGGCATCAGAACAGGCGCTCCTTGACGCGAATGACATCGCCGGGCTGAACGCGGTCGGTCAGCGCGGCCTCAAGTTCGATGAAGCGGCCGTTGCTGGTCCGGCGCCGGATCTCGATGCGGCGCTCGCTGCCACGGGCGGTGATGCCGCCGCCACGGGAGATGGCCTGCATCACGGTCATGCCGGGTTCGAGGCGGTACATGTTGGCGGCGCGCACCTCGCCATAGATGTAGAACTGGTCCGCGCGCGGGACGAATACCGCGTCGCCACCGCGCAACGTGACCTGCAGGGGCGCGGTCGCAGCGGCGCCCAGTCCGCTGAGGTCGACGGGCAGGCGCGCCACCTTGCCGTCGGGCCCGGTGCGGATCACGTAGACGATATCGGCGGCGTTGTCGGTGGTGCCGCCGGCCTGCGCGAGGGCGTCGAACACCGAGGTGCGGGATTCCAGCGGCAGACGCCCGGGCGTGGCGACCTCGCCGAGCACCGAGATGCGCTGGCTCTGGAAGCGGTCGGGAACCAGCGTCACCTGCGGATTGACCAGGATGCGCGCGCTGCGCAGCGCTGCGGCCACCTGCTGTGCGGCCTGCGCCGGCGTCTTGCCTGCGACCGCGACCGGGCCGGCAAACGGGACCGCCAGCGTGCCGTCATCGGCGACCTGCAGCGCGGTACTGAGGTCCGGCTGCCCGGCGACCTGCACGCGGACGATGTCGCCGGCGCCCAGCAGCAGCAGCGGCGTGTCCTCGGACGCGGCGAGGAACGCTTCAGGGACCGGCGCCGCCGGCGAAGGGCGCGCCGCCGGTTCCAGCCGCGGCCGGTGCTGTGCGCATGCAGGCATCGGCACCAGCAGGGCGGCGGTCAGGACTGCCACAGCAATGCGCGGGGCCGAGCAGCAGGAAGTGCGCTTCATTCGGAACTCCAGATGAACGCGGTGCACCGCGATGGCCGGGATTCTTGAATCCGGCGACCGGCCCGTCTGTTCGGAGCCGAACAGACGGACGGGGAGCACCAACCTAGCTTTCGCTGCCAATGGAGACCCAGCGTTTACCGTTTGCGCATCGCAGTCTGTGCGGCGCCGCCGATGGCCGCCCGGAGGACGGGTGAACGTCGAGCAGCCGCAGCGGGCTCACGCCGACACCAGCGGCGCAGCGGTGGGCGTCGCCGAGCTGACATACCCGTGTTCGGTCGGTCAGCGCCGGTTCTGGGTGCTGGATCGGCTGGATCCGGGCACGCCCGCGCTCAACGTGGCGATGCGGTGGCGTCTGGAAGGGGTGGTGACTACCGCGGAGCTTGAGTACGCCTTCAGGCACATCATTCAGCGGCACGAGAGCCTGCGCACCGCTTTCGTCGAGATCGACGGCGAAGCCTGCCAACAGGTGCGGGCCGAGGCGCCGCTGCGGATCGTCGATGTCGATCTGCGCGCGTTGCCGGAGGCCGCGGCCGAGGACGAGCTGACGCGTCTGTCGCTGCGCGAGGCGCGCGCACCGTTTGATCTGACCGGCCCGCCGCCGTTTCTGCGTGTGATGCGCGTGGTGCTGGCGGAACGGGTGTCGGTACTGCTGGTCACGGCGCATCACATCGTCTGCGACGGCTGGTCGATGGGTTTGCTGGCGCACGAAATGGGGGAACTCTGCGCGGCGCGTCAGGAGGGTCGGCCGCCGGTGCTGGCTGAGCTGGAGGTCGGCTACGGCGACTATGCGATCTGGCAGGAAGAGTGGCTTGCCAGCGATCCCTACGCCGAGCATGCGGAGTACTGGCGCACTCGGCTGGCCGGGATGACGCAGTTCGAGCTGATGACCGACCGGCCGCGTCCGGCGGTGCTCAGCGCCAATGGCAACATCCAGTCGCGCCTGCTGGCGCGTCCGCTGACCGACGCGGTGGCGGCATTGGCACGCGAGTGCGGCTGCACGCTGTTCTCGACGATGCTGTCGGCGCTGCTGGTGCTGCTGCATCGCCACAGCGGCGAGACCGATATCGCGATCGGCACGCCGGTGGCGACGCGCGATCAGGTCGAGCTGGAGCCGCTGATCGGCCTGTTCGTCAACACACTGGTGCTGCGCAACGACCTGACCGGCGATCCGCTGTTCAAGGAGCTGCTGACGCGCGTCAGTGACAGCGTCACCGACGCGCTCGAGCACCAGGCGATGCCGCTGGAGAAGGTGATCGAGATGGTGCGGCCGTCACGCGATCGCAGCCGCAATGCGCTGTTCTCGATCAACTTCGTGTTGCAGCGTTCGTTCATCGCCAACCGTCAGTACGGCCGCTTCCGGATCATCGGCATGCAGTCGCTATCGACCGGCGGCATGCATGATCTGAACGTCTTCATGGTCGAGCGGTCGGAGGGCTGGCGCGTCTCCTGCGACTACAACACCGATCTGTTCGAGCACGAGACGGTGACGCGTCTGCTCGCGCAGTTCGAGCGCGTGTTGGAGGCCGTGGTCAGGGAACCGACACAGCCGATCTCCCGCATCCCGCTGCTGGATCAGGCCGAGCGCCAGATGCTGGCGGTGGAGTGGAATCGCACCGCGGTGCCGTTTCCGCGCGAGCGCACGGCGATCGACCTGTTCAGCGCGCAGGTCAGGGCAACGCCGGAGTCACCGGCGCTGGTCTGCGGCGATGCGCAGATGAGCTACCGCGCGCTCGACGAGGCGTCGACGCGCCTGGCGCGCGAGCTGCTGGCGCGCGGCTGGGCGCCGGGAACCCGCATCGGCGTGTGTCTGCCGCGCTCGCCGGAGATCGCCGTGGCCGTGTTGGCCGTGCTCAAGGCTGGCAGTGCG
>JBFHQK010000160.1:0-6510 GCA_041592255.1 Fontimonas sp. | reverse complement strand
GAAAACGCCAGCGCGGCGACGGCAAGCCCGAACTTCGACATGGTTGCACTCCTCACGTTGACCGCTCCCGCTCGCTGCGCGCCAGTTGCGCCCGCAACTGACTGCGCTGCTGTTGCATCGATGCCAGCAGCCGGCGCAGCGACTCGGACTGGGGATCCTGCTCGAGCGCATGCTGCAATTGATTCTCCGCGTCGCGGACGATCGCCAGGTTGGCCTTGAGCAGCGCCCGCTGCTGCGGCTGCACCCGACCGGCCGCCGCGGCCGGCGACACCGCCACCGGCACGCTGGCCGCCGGGCCCGGCGGCGGCGCATCGTGCCAGACGCCGAGCGCGACCGCGCCCACCAGACTCGCGGCGGCCGCGTAGCCGAACCACGGCCGCAAGCGGCGCTGGCGCCGCTTCACGATGCGCGCCTCGATGCCCGGCCACAGATCACGCGCCGGCGCCAGCTCCACGCGCAGGCGGCGCGGCGGCGTCACGTCCTCGTGGTCATTGTGTGCACTCATGTCAGCCACTCCTTCATTAACCGGCGCGCGCGGTGCAACTGCGCCTTGGAGGTGCCGACCGCGATCCCGGTGAGCCGCGCAATCTCATCGTGCTGATAGCCCTCGACATCGTGCAGCACCAGCACCGCACGCGCGCCTCTGGGCAGCTTCGCCAGCGCGCGCTCGACGTCGATGCGATCGCCCAGGTTCAGCTGCGGATGCTCGGCACCCGCGGCCAAGGCGGTGTCGCCGTCCACGCCTGCCGATTCGTCCTCGAAGCTGACCCAGCGCCGCAGCAGCCGGTACTCGCCCAGGACCAGATTCACCGTCAGGCGATGCAGCCAGGTCGAGAACTGGCAGTCGCCGCGGAACGTGTCGAGCTTTTCCCAGGCCCGCACGAACGCGTCCTGGGTGTACTGCTCGGCCTTGGCGTGATCGCCGTCGGCCAGGCGCACGCACAGGCCGTAGACGCGGTTCACATGGGCGCGGTACAGGCGCTCGAACGCGCGCGTGTCGCCACGCGCCGCCTGCCGCACCAGCGCCGCATCGTCGGTCGAGCCCTCACCGCCCGCAATCCTGGACTGCACGCCGGCCGCTCCGTCCCATGTCCATGTGATGGCCATCATTGCCGCTTGGATGGCGCAGACCGCCCCAGGGTTTGAATCCGCGCACGGCATAATGGCGGACCTGAAAGCGCGGCAACAGCCGCAAAGGCACGAACCGATGCGTCATTCCCTGAATGTCGCCGCATCCGTACTCAGCAGCAGCGCAGCGCTGTGGCGCGGCACCGCGGCGTTCCGGCCGGCAAAGCGGCAGCCCGAGCAGCCGCTGACCCTGTACGACATCGAAGCCTGCCCGTACTGCCGGCTGGTGCGCGAGGCCCTGACCGCCCTCGACCTCGACGCCCTGATCCAGCCGTGCCCGAAAGACGGCAGCCGCTTCCGGCCGGCCGCCCAGGCGCTGGGCGGCAAGACCCAGTTCCCGTTGCTGGTCGACCCGAATACCGGCACGCAGTGCTACGAGTCGCGCGACATCGTCGCTTATCTGGAACGCACTTACGACGGCCGCGTCGGCGGCCACCGCGGCATCGGCCGGGCCCTTCATCTGGGCGGCAGCATGGCCGCCAGCGCGCTGCGTCCGGTCAACGGCCTGCGCGCCCGCCCCTCGCGCGCCCCCGCGCAACCGCTGGAGCTGTACAGCTTTGAATCGAGTCCGTACTCGCGGCTGGTGCGCGAGGTGCTGTGCGAGCTGGAACTGCCCTATCTGCTGCGCAACACCGGCAAGGCCCGCTGGACCGACATGGGTCCTCCGGCGGTGCGCGATCGGCTGCTGCGCGCCCCCGCCGACACCGGGCGCAACCGCACGGCCCTGCTGCAGCGCACCGGGCGCGTGCAGGTGCCGTATCTGATCGATCCGAATACCGGCACCGAGTGCTTCGAATCGGCCGCGATCATCGACTACCTGGAAAAGACCTACGCGCGCTGAGCGCGGTCCTCCCGCATGGCTTTCGCGATCGACCCCGATCTGGCGCCAGGCGCCGGGCTGCATGCGGCGGCGCTGGCCGAGCTCGACAAGGCATTGGCGCGCCTCCACGCCGCACCGGTGAGCGAGTCCGACATCCACGACGCGCGCAAGAGCTGCAAGAAAGTTCGCGCGTGCCTGCGCCTGCTGCGCCCGGAACTGGGCGAGCGCTACGCGACCGTCAATGCGCTGCTGCGCGACGGCGCCCGCGGGCTGTCGGCGCGGCGCGATGACGCCGTGGCCCACGCGACCCTGTTGCGCCTGCGTCGCGGCCGGCGCGTGACGGCGGTGCAGTTCCAGGCGATCGATGCGGCGCTGAAATGCCTGCGCGAGCCGGCGGATCCGGAGCACGCGCTCGCCGATGCGCGCCGGCGGCTCAAGTCCGCGCGCGCCGAGCTGCTCGCGGTCGAGCCGGTGCTCGACGTCGATACGCTGCAGTCGCGCCTGGCCGAGCAGCGCTCGCGGTGCGCGCGCGGCCTGCGCCAGGCACGCGCCAGTGGCAGCGCGGAGGACTTGCACGACTGGCGCAAGCGGGTGAAGTACTACGGCTATCAGTGCGCGCTGCTGGCGCCGGTCCTGCCCGCGGTCGCGGCACCGATCCCGGCGCTCAAGGCGCTGGGCGAGACGCTGGGCCTGCACCATGACTTCCACGCCCTGTGCCTGCGCCTCGAGCGCTGTACGCCGGCGCAGCTGAGCGAACCGCTGAAGCTGCGCGCGCGCCAGATCGCGCAGGACCGCATGGAGGCGCTCGCGCGCGTGGCGCTCGCGCGCGGCGCGCGGCTGTTCGAGGCCTCCGGCCCGCCATGACCCTCGCGCCGACCCCGGTCACGACCTGGTACCTGGAAATGCGCGATCCGGCGCAGCTGCGGCGCGCGCGCATCCCGACGCCGGCGCCGCTGATCCTGCGCGCCGAGGCGCCGCTGCCGATGTTCAACCGCTTTCTCTACACCGCCGTCGGTGGCCACTGGCATTGGCGCGACCGCCTCGGCTGGTCGTACCAGCGCTGGATGCGCTGGCTCGACCGGCCGCAGCTGCAGACCTGGGTGCTGTACCAGCGCGGCACGCCGGCGGGCTACGTGGAGCTGGAACAGCAGCCCGGCGACGATGTCGAGATCGCCTATTTCGGCCTGATGCGCGAATGCCTCGGCCAGGGCCTGGGCGGGCACCTGCTGAGCGTGGGCATCGAACGCGCCTGGGCAATGGGCGCGCGCCGGGTCTGGGTCCACACCTGCACGCTCGACGGCCCGCACGCGCTGGCCAATTACGAGGCCCGCGGCATGGTGCGCTACCACCAGGAGACGCAGACGCTGGCGCTGCCGGAGCGCGCCGACGGACCGTGGCCGGGATGGGATGCCGATGGGCACTGACAGCGCGTGGGCGGTCTTCACCGGCGTGGCCGCGGCGCATGCGCTCGCGGTGATGTCCCCGGGGCCGGATTTCGCGATGGTCATGCGCCAGTCGCTGGCGCAGGGCCGCAGCGCCGGCGTCTGGACCGCGGCCGGCATCGGCAGCGGCATCCTGTTCCACGTCGCCTACGGCCTGTTCGGACTGCGCTGGCTGACCCAGCGCCTGCCGTGGAGCCTGGAAGCGATCGCGCTGGGCGGCGCGGCGTTCCTGATCTGGATGGGCCTGGGCGCACTGCGCGCGCAGCCGCACAGTGCCGAGCCCGCCGCGGCCGCGCCACTGGCCCGGGGCGACTGGAAGCGCCACTTTGCGATCGGGGTGGCCACCAACGTGCTCAATCCCAAGGCCACGCTGTTTTTCGTCGCCCTGTTCACCGCCGTGGTCGCCGGGCCGGTCTCGACCCCGATGATGGTGCTGCTCGGCGCGTGGCTGCCGCTGTCGACGTTTGCCTGGTTTGCGACGGTCGCGCTGATGCTGTCGCACCCCGGGCTGCGCCGCGGCCTGCACCGGCATGCGCATCGCATCGACCGCGCGATGGGCGCGGTGCTGGTACTGCTCGGCAGCGCGGTCATCCTCGCCAGTGCGCGCGCCGCGCTGACCTGATCCGCCGCGACCGCGGCGGCGCGCACCGTGGCGCCGGCGCGGACAGCCCCGCAAGGCCCGCAACCGTGCGAACATGCGTGCGAGCCCCGCCTGGAGTGCCTGCGATGAGCGCCGCCTTCGTCCCGGTCGAGTTCCCCAGTCACGGCGTCAGCCTGCGCGGCGCCCATTTCACCCCGCACAGCGACACCCTCACCAGCGCCGGCGGCGCGCCCTGCGTGGTCATGGCCCATGGGCTGGGCGGCGTGCGGGCGGCGCGGCTCGACGCGTTTGCCGAACGCTTCGCGCAGTCCGGCCTGCACGTGCTGGGGTTCGACTACCGCGGCTTCGGCGAGTCCGACGGCGAGCCGCGCCAGCGCTTCAACATCCGCGCGCAGCTCGATGACTGGGCCGCCGCGATCGCCCATGCGCGCACGCTCGATGGCGTCGATCCCGACCGCATCGCGCTGTGGGGCAGCTCGTTTTCCGGCGGGCATGTGGTGGTGGCCGCGGTGGAGGACGGCCGCGTGCAGGCGGTCAGCAGCCAGGGACCGATGATGGACGGCCTCGCCGCGTTCGTGAACATGGTGCGCTACGCCGGTCCGCTGCAGGCGCTGCGCCTGAGCGCCCACGCCGCGTGGGACGCGCTTGGCACCGTGGCCGGACTGCGCCACTGCATTCCCGTCATCGGCCTGCCCGGCACGCTGGCGACGATGACCACGCCCGATGCCGTGCCCGGCTATGGCGCAATCGTGCCTCCGGAGTGGAAGAACGAGATCACCGCGTCGTGGATGCTCGAACTGCCGCTGTACCGCCCGCTGCGCAAGGCCGACCAGCTGCCCTGTCCGATCCTGATCGGCATCTGCAACCGCGATTCCGTCGCGCCGCCCGCCGCCGCCGAGGCCTGCGCGCACCGCGCCGGCGCACGCTCCGAGATCCGGCGCTACGACATCGGCCACTTCGACATCTACGTCGGCGACGGCTTCGAGCGCGCGGTGCAGGATCAGATCGATTTCTTCACCCGCACGCTGCATCCGCAGCCGGCAGCGGCACTCGCCGAAACCTAGGGCCTGTTAACGCTCATCGGATCGCTGCGTTGACCTCGGGCTTGCCGATCGCCCGCCACAGCATCTCGAACAGCACGTTGGCCTGCTTGGTCAGTGAGTGTTTCATGCCGCGCTGCACGTAGGTCTGCGCCAGACGGAACAGGATGCCGAGGATGTAATCGAGCAGCACCTTCTCGTCCACGGCTTCGTTGAGCACGCCTTTGGCGCGACCTTCCGCAAGCACGCGGATGAAGGTGCCGAACAGGTCGCGATGCTCGTACTGGCCCTGCTTGCGCCAGGTGTTGATGTAGACCGAGCTCATCATCAGCTGCACGACCTTGGGATTCTTCTCGATGAAGTCGAGCGCGACCCAGAACACCTTGCGCAGCCGTTCCTTGTCGTCCTCGATCCCCTGCAGATGATCGATCATGCGTTCCGCCAGCTTGCCCAGCCAGGCGTCGAGACTGGAGAACAGCAGCGCCTCCTTGCTGCCGTAGTACTTGTAGATCGTCTGCAGCGAGACGTTGGCACCGCGTGCGATCTCGATCAGGCCGACGCGGTGAAACTCGCGCTCGGCGAAGATGTCCTACACCGCCTGCTCGATGCGCTCGCGGGTTTCGGGATCGAGCTGACTCGGATCCGCGGCGGCCGCTTCGGTTCGACGCATACGCACTCCCTGCTCAGTAACACTGGTTACTCACACCCGCAGCCGGGCTCCCTGCACGCGCATTGACCGCATTGCCGCGGCTGATTAAGCTCAAAACCGAGGTCGGCGCACGGTCACGCAGCTCACCACCCCACCGTTGCGCAGCGCGTGAAGGTTTGATGGTAATGATTATTACCCACGCATACAAGCCCGCCTCAGCACTCACATCCGCTGCAGCACGAGAGATCCATGGCCGAAGCATTCATCTACGACGCCGTGCGCACACCGCGCGGCAAGGGCAAGAAGGACGGCAGCCTGCACCAGGTCACGCCGGTGCACCTCGTCACCACCTGCCTCGACGCGCTGCGTGAACGCAACGCGCTCGACACCGCACACGTCGACGACGTCGTGCTCGGCTGCGTGACGCCGGTCGGCGAACAGGGTGCCGACATCGCGCGCACCGCGGTGCTGGCCGCGAACTGGGCCGAGACGGTTGCCGGCGTGACGCAGTCGCGCTTCTGCGCCTCGGGCCTGGAGTCGGTGAACCTCGCCGCGATGAAGGTGCTGTCGGGCTTCGAGGATCTGGTCGTCGGCGGCGGTGTCGAGAGCATGTCGCGCTGGGCGATGGGTTCCGACGGCGGCGCCTGGGCGATGGACCCGCGCATCAACCAGATGACCGGCTTTGCGCCGCAGGGCATCGGCGCCGACACCATCGCCACGCTCGAAGGTTTTTCGCGCGGCGATGTCGATGCCTTTGCGCTGCGTTCGCAGCAGCGCGCGACCCGGGCATGGGCCGAGCGCCGCTTCGCCCGCTCCGTGGTGCCGGTCCG
>JBFHQK010000159.1:0-6535 GCA_041592255.1 Fontimonas sp. | reverse complement strand
GTGATGGCACGCGAGTTCCAGCGGCTGCAGCGCCACCGCCGGCCGCCAGTGCTCGATCCCTACGGCGCCGAGAGTCCCGGCGAATTCTTCGGCGTCGTCACCGAGGCGTTCTTCCAGCGCGGTCCCGAGTTGAAACGCCACCACGCCGAGCTGTATGAACTCCTGCGCGAGTACTACCGCCTCGATCCGGCGCGGCAGACGCTGTGGCGGTTGCGCCACGACACGCCCGCGCTCTGAGGCGCCGCTACTTCAGCTTGATCAGCATCGCCTCGATGCCGTTTTCTTCCAGTCGCGCCATCGTCGTCTGCACCCGGTTCCAGCTCGCTTCCGGGCCGATCCGCACGCGGTAGAACGTGCTCTTGTCGTCGATGGTCACGCGCTCGATGCGCGACTCGATGCCCAGCAGCGCGAGACTGGCTTTCTGCCGCTCGGCGTCGTTCTGCGCGCGGAACGAGGCGACCTGGATCACGTAGCTGCCGTCGGCCGGGTGTGCGGCGCTGGGCGGCGGCGTCGGCGCGCGGGTGTCTTCCTTGGGGATGACGATTTCCTGGTCGCGCAGGATCTCGTAGAAGGTGAAGCGCGCCTTTTCCTTGGGCGGCAGCGGGATCGGCGCATTGCGGTCCGCGGGTTTGGCGGCCTTCTTTGCCGGCGCCGGCGCTTCGCTCAGCGGCTGGGCCGGCGGGCGCGAAATGTAGACGAAGGCAGCGACGGCCAGGCCGACCGACAGGCCGGCGGCGAGCCAGACCCAGCCCGGCAGGCCGGACTTGCGGGCGCCGCTGCGGCCTCGGGCCTGGCGCGGGCCGCCGCTGCCGCGATGTGCGTAGTCGCGCGCCATCGCGGTTACATCTGGTCCGGTGCGGAGACGCCGAGGATGCCCAGGCCGTTGCGGATCACCTGGCCGGTGGCCTGGATCAGCGCCAGGCGCGCGGCCTGCAGTTCGGGATCGTCCTCGACCAGGAAGCGGTGCACGTTGTAGTAGGCATGCAGGGCTTCGGCGAGGTCCTTGAGAAAGAACACCAGCGTGTGCGGCGTGTATGCCGCGGCCGCGCGCTCCAGGGTTTCCGGATAGCGGGTGAGCAGCGTCAGCAGGGCCTTTTCGTGCTCGTTGGTGAGCCGGTGCAGGGTCAGGCGCGCGGTGTCCGCGTCCCAGCTGCCGTTGCGCTCGGCGAGCTGCTGGAACACGCGGCAGATGCGCGCATGCGCGTACTGCACGTAGTAGACCGGGTTGTCGTTGGACTGCGAGCGCGCCAGGTCGATGTCGAATTCCAGATGCTGGTCGTGCGAGCGGGTCAGATAGAAGAAGCGCGTGGCGTCGGTGCCGGCTTCATCGATCAGGTCCTGCAGCGTGACGAAGTTGCCGCTGCGCTTGCCCATGCGCCCGGACGACAGCGTGACGAACTGGATCAGCTGCACGTTGAGTGCGTCCTTGCGTTCGGTCAGCGCCTCGATCGCCGCGCGCACGCGCGCGATGTAGCCGTGGTGGTCGGCGCCCCAGACGTCCATCAGCAGCGGCCAGCCGCGGTCGAGCTTGTCGACGTGATAGGCGAGGTCGTTGCAGAAATAGGTCGCCGCGCCGTCGGCCTTGACCAGCACGCGGTCCTTCTCGTCGCCGAAGTCCTGCGTGCGCATCCACAGCGCGCCGTCGCGCTCGTAGGTCAGCCCCTTGTCGGCCAGCCGCGCCAGCGCCTTGCGCACGAAGCCGCTGTCGACCAGCGCCTTTTCCGAGGTCCACTGGTCGAACTCGACGTTGAAGCTCGCCAGCGTCGCGCGGATGGTCGCCAGCTGGTCATCGAGCGCGGCGCGCTGCACGCCCGCGTAGTCGGCGCCCAGCAGCTGCTTGCAGCGCGTGATCAGCGCATCAAGATAGGTTTCCTGGCTGGCCTTGGCGGCGGCGGCCTGGGCCTCGCTGGCGTCGTCGGCGGCGACCTGCTCGGCCGGCAGGCCGTCGAACACCGCCGTCGCCGGTTGATGGAAGCGCCGGCCCTGCGCTTCGAGGATGCGTTGCGCGCTGAGCTTGACGTAGTCGCCGGGATAGCCGCGGCGCGGCACGCGCACGGTCTCGCCGCAGGCCTCCAGATACCGCAGCCAGACGCTGACTGCGAGCACGTCGGTCTGGCGGCCGGCGTCGTTGATGTAGTACTCGCGCCAGACGGTCCAGCCGGTGGCGGCCAGCAGCTTCGAGATCGAATCGCCGTAGGCGGCGCCGCGGCCGTGGCCGACGTGCATCGGCCCGGTCGGATTGGCCGAGACGAACTCGACCATGATCTTGCCCTTGCGCCCGGAGTCGTCGCGGCCGTAGCGCTCGCCCTGTTCGAGCACCTCGGCGACCACCGCCTGGAAGGCGGCGCTGCCGAGGAAAAAGTTGATGAAGCCCGGACCGGCGATCTCGACCTTGGCGACGCGGGTCGATTCCGGCAGCTGCTTGACCAGGGCTTCGGCGACCGCGCGCGGCGGCTTGCCCAGCGGCTTGGCCAGCTGCAGCGCCAGGTTGGTCTGGAAGTCGCCGAATTTCTTGTCCTTGGTCGCATCGAGCTGCACGGTGGCGCTGACTTCGGCGCCGGCCTCGGCCAAGACGCGCTTGAGTGCGGTGGACAGCAGTTCCTGCAGATGCTCTTTCATCGTGTGCCGATCAGACCACAAGGCCGCGGATTCTACCGTTGTGCGTCGCCCGCCGCCCGCCGCGCGGCGCTGCGAAAGGCCAGCGGCGAGCGCCCCGACCAGCGCCGGAAGGCGTGGATGAACGCGGCCGGCTCGGCATAGCCAAGCTGGCCGGCGATGGCTTCGACGCTGTGCGGGGTCTGCTCCAGCAGCAGCCGCGCCTTGCGGTAGCGGACCTGGCCGACCAGCGCGCGCAGGCTCGTGTTCTCGGCGCTCAGGTGGCGGCGCAGGCTGCGCTCGGACAGCCCGAACAGGCGCGCGATCCCGGCCGCATCCGGCGGCCGCGCCTCGTGCAGTTCCAGGTGCAGCAGTACGCGCTGCGCCAGGCTCGACAGATCGCACTGCTGCGCCAGCAGTTGCTCGTCGCACAGGCGGCGATAGAGCGCCTGGGCGGTGGGGTCGTGGGTCGGAAACGGCCGCTGCAGGTCGTCGTTGTGGAACCAGAACCGCGCCTGCGTCTCGCCGAAGCGCACCGGGCAGCCGAACTGCGCCTCGTAGGTCTCCGCCTCGCTCGGCCGCGGGTAGGGCATGTCGACGCGCTCGGGTTTGATCTGCACCCCCAGCGTGGTCTGGATGTCGCGCAGCAGCTTGAAGGTGCCCGCCATTTCGCCGTCGATGCGGAAGCGGAACGCGCGCTGCGGCAGCGCCGGCGGCGCCAGCACCAGTGCGCTGGCGCGCTCGCCGGGGGTGAAGTCGAGCCCGCAGTAGAGGTAGGTCAGTTCCTGGTAATGGATGCCGGTGCGGATCGCGTCGAGGCCGCGGGCGCAGGTGATCAGCAGCATCGACAGCGGGCCGTAGCCGGCAAAGCCGAAGCTGCGCCCGCTCTTGAGTCCGGCCAGCGGGTCGCGCAGCGACTCGGCGATCTCGGTGTAGATGCGCAGCTCCACGGCACGGTCGATGCGCGCGCCGGGGTCGAGCCGGTCCAGCGCCAGGCCTTGGCGCGCGAGCACCGGCGCGATGTCCTCGCCGAGCTGCTGCAACGCCTGTGCGGTATACATCAGGCCAAGAATCGATCGGGTGCTCATGGCCCGCAGCATGCCTGCGATGGCCGGATCGATCAATTTCGCGCCGGAGCCGACATGGCGCCGGCGCGGGTCTGCGCCTAGATTGCCGCCAGCGGCAGATCCACTGCCCGCGCGAGGAGAGAGTCAATGGCTGAAGACGGACGGTCCGGTCCTGCAATCACATACACCGATGTCGCCATCGTCGGCGCCGGTTTCGGCGGCCTGTGCATGGCGATCAAGCTGCTGGAGGCCGGCAACACCGAGTTCGTCGTGCTCGAGAAGGGCAGCGAGGTCGGCGGCACCTGGCGCGACAACAGCTACCCCGGCGCGGCCTGCGACGTGCAGTCGCACCTGTATTCCTATTCGTTCGCGCCCAAGGCCGACTGGAGCAAGCGCTATGCCGGCTGGCGCGAGATCCAGGATTACATCCTCAAGGTCACCGACGACTTCCGCCTGCGGCCGTACATCCGCTTCGGTCAGGAAGTGATCGCCGCCGAGTACGTGCAGGACGAGGCCCGCTGGCACATCCAGACGCGCAGCGGCCAGGTCATCGTTGCGCGCCACTGGGTGCTGGCGTCCGGACCGCTGCACGTGCCGCAGATTCCGAAGATTGCGGGAATGGAGCGTTTCAAGGGGCGGCTGTTCCACTCCGCGCGCTGGGACCACGACTACGACCTGACCGGCAAGCACGTGGTGTCGATTGGCACCGGCGGCAGCGCGGTGCAGTACCTGCCCGAGATCGCGCCCAAGGTCAAACAGCTGTATGCGTTCCAGCGCACGCCGGCGTGGGTGATCCCGCGCGACGAGCGCGCCTATTCCGAAACGCGCAAGCAGCTGTTCGCGCGCTTTGGCTGGATGCGCTGGCTGCACCGCGCGCGGCTGTACTGGAGCAACGAGTCGCGCGTGTGGCCGATCTTCCAGCCGGCCATCGCGCGCGCGCTGCAGCGGCTGGTGAAGCTGTTCATGCGCTACCAGGTGCCGGACCCGGCGCTGCGCGCCAAGCTGACGCCGGACTACACCATCGGCTGCAAGCGCGTGCTGATTTCCAATGTCTACTACCCGACGTTCAACCGCAGCAACGTCGAGCTGGTGACCGACGGCATCCGCGAGATCCGCGAACACAGCATCGTCAGCGACGACGGCACCGAGCGCCCGGCCGACTGCATCATCCTGGGCACCGGCTTCGTCGTTGATCCGCGCATCTACATGAAGGAGTTCAAGCTCATCGGCCGCGACGGCCACACCCCGGCGCAGGACTGGGCGCGCGCGCCGGAGGCCTATCTGGGCACGACGATGAGCGGCTACCCGAACATGTTCCAGCTGGTCGGTCCGAGCACCGCGCTGGGCCACAACTCGGTCATCTTCATGATCGAGGCGCAGGTGCGTTACGTGATCGACTGCCTGCGCGAGCTCAAGGCGCGCGGCGCCGACAGCCTCGAGGTCAAGCCCGAGGTGCAGCGGCAGTTCAACCAGCAGGTGCAGGCCAACATCAAGGGCTCGGTCTGGAGCACCGGCTGCCAGAGCTGGTACCAGACCGCCGACGGCATCAACTTCACGATCTGGCCGTGGTCGACCTGGCGCTTCTGGCTGCGCACGCGCAAGGTCAAGCCGGCCGAGTACGCGTGGGTGAAGTGCACCTCAGCGGTGTCGCGGGTGGCGCCGGCGAAGACCGCGTAGTGCCGGAGCGCGCTAGCTACAGTTGCCGGGAGCGGCGTCGATCCGCCGGCGCTGCGTGCGCAGAAGAGCGCTTCTGCCTGCTGCGGGCCGATGGGCACCATTTCGATGTTGGCACGGGTTGTGCGTCGACTGACGCATCCGCCCGCGGCTCCGCGCTGTTCGAATGGTTTCCTGCTCCCGGTTGTGTCGCCTCCTTTATTTGCCCCTGGCGCTGACGGCGTGCTCCGACAGCAGTCAGCTGGCGGTCGACGACGCCGGAAAGTCCTTTGAGCTGATCGAGGCCAGCGTCGCCGACGTCCAGCGCGGACTGGCCGACGGCAGTCTCAGCTGCGTCAGCCTCGCGCAGGCTTATGTCGACCGCATCGCGGCGCTCGATCGTGGCGTCGTCATCGAGGCCGGCGGGTTGCCGCTGAACGCGATCGTGCAGATCAACCCGCACTGGCGCGCGCAGGCGGAGGCGCTGGATGCCGCCTACGCGCAATCGGGACCGGTGGGCGCGCTGCACTGCGCCCCGGTGCTGCTCAAAGATCTCTATGACACCGCCGACTTTCCCACCACTGCGGCGAGCGAGTCGCTGCGCGGCTCGCAGCCCCCGGATGACGCCACTTCGGTGCGCCGGCTGCGCGATGCCGGTGCGCTGATCCTGGCCAAGGCGGCAATGACCGAGTTCGCCTACTTCACGCAGAGTTACAACAGTCGCACGCTCCGCATCGCGACGCCTTATGACACGCAGCGCGATGCTGGCGGCTCCTCCGGCGGCACCGCGGCGGCGATCGCGGCGAACCTGGGACTGCTCGGCACCGGCTCTGATACCTGTGCGTCAATCCGCCTGCCGCCCAGCAACAGTAGCCTCGTCGGCGTGCGGGGGTCGGTCGGCCTGGTCTCTCAGGACGGGTTGGTACCGCTGTCGCATACGCAGGATGTTGGTGGCCCGATCACCCGAACGGTTCGCGACGCTGCGCTGATGCTCGACGCGATGGCCGCGGTGGATCCCGCGGATCCGAAGACCCAGGACGCCGAGCGCGTGCAGCCGGTCAGCTACGTGGCGTCCCTGAATGCCGACGGCCTGCGCGGCAAGCGCATTGGCGTACTGCGTCGTTATGGCAGCACGCAGGCATTTGGCGACGACGCCGCGCTCAATGCCGTGATCGAGCGTGCGATCGCAGATCTGGCCGCAAACGGTGCGACGATCATCG
>JBFHQK010000158.1:0-6574 GCA_041592255.1 Fontimonas sp. | reverse complement strand
ATGGTTATGCGTACGTCAACGCGGCCGAGCGGCCGCGACGCGCGATGGCGCGCGGCACGGCGCAGGCCGCGCCGGCGCCGCTGGACGCTGCGGAGGCGGTGGCACGCGTGGCCAGCTGGATCGACGGCGCGCGCGTGCTCGGCATCGGTTCGCCGCGGGCCTCGCTCGAGGCCAATCAGGCGCTGCGCCTGCTGGTCGGCGAGGCCGCGTTTCACCGCGGCACTCCCGTGGCCGACGGCGCGCTGGACGATCTGGCGCTCGAGATCCTGGCGCGCGGCCCGGCGCGCATCGCCTCGCTCGACGACATCGAGCAGGCCGATGCGGTGCTGATTCTGGGCGAAGACCTGCTGGCCAGCGGCGCGCGGATGGCGCTGGCGGTGCGCCAGGCGGTGCGTCAGGCCGGATTTGCGCTCGCCGATGCGGCCAACCTGCCGCGCTGGCAGGACCATTCGGTGCGGCTGCTGGCCCAGGACGCGCGGAGTCCGCTGTTCGTCTGCAGCGCCCACGCGACCGGACTCGACGGCATCGCGGCGCGGACCTACCGCGGTGCGCCGCAGGATCTGGCGCGGCTGGCGCGCGAGATCGTGCATCTGCTGGACTACACGCAGGCCCGCGCGCCGGGCCTCGACGACGACACCATCCATCTCGCACATCACATCGCCGAGGCGCTCAAGTCCGCGCAGCGTCCGCTGATCATCAGCGGCAGCGGCTGCGGATCGGCCGGCGTGCTGCAGGAAGCGGCCAACATCTGCACCGCGCTGGCCAGGGCCGGGCGCACGCCGTCCATCGCGCTGCTGCCGGGCGAATGCAACAGCCTCGGCGCCGCGCTGCTCGGCGGCGGCGACCTCGACACCGCACTGCAGCGCATCGAAGCCGGCGAGATCGACACCCTGGTCGTGCTCGAGAACGACCTGTTCCGGCGCGTCCCGGCGCCGCGGCTGCAGGCGGCGCTGGCGCGGCTGACGCATCTGGTTGTGCTCGACGCGCTGGCCACGCCGATGACCGCGCGCGCCGATCTGGTGCTGCCCGCCGGCAGCTTCGCCGAGGCTGACGGCACCCTGGTCAACTACGAAGGGCGCGCGCAGCGCTATTTCCAGGTCTTCGTGCCGCAGGACACGGACATTCGCGCGTCCTGGCGCTGGCTGCAGGCGGTCGGCCGTGCCGCCGGCCGCGATCTCGGCGACGGACTCGAGGCGCTGATCGCGTCCTGTGCCGCCAGCGACGCGCGCCTGGCCGGCATCGTCGACGCCGCGCCGTCGGCGCGCTTCCGTATCCACGGCAGCAAGATCCCGCGCCAGTCGCACCGCTACAGCGGACGCACGGCGATGAACGCGCTGCGCGACATCCATGAGCCACGCCCGCCGCAGGACGGCGACACGCCGCTGGCGTTTTCGATGGAAGGGGCGCGCGTCGGAGTGCCGCCGGCCGAGATTCCGATTTTCTGGTACCCGCGCTGGAACTCGCAGCAGTCGGTCAACAAGTTCCAACAGGAAATCGGCGGCGCCCTGCGCGGCGGCGATCCGGGGGTGCGCCTGATCGCGCCCGGCACCGGCGGCGGCTACTACGATCGGCCGGCCTGGAATGCGTCGGCGACGCTGCGGACGGTGTGGCTGTACGAGCTGTTCGGCTCGGAGGAGCTGTCGGTGCATGGCGCCGCGATCGCAAGCCGGGTGCCGGCGCCGTACGTGATGCTGCATCCGCAGACCGCCGCCACGCTCGGACTCGGCGCCGGTGCGCGGCTGCAGCTGGAGTCGGCGCAGCAGCCGTGGCAGGGCGAACTGCGCTTGAGCGACGCACTGCCGCCCGGGCTGGCCGGGGTGCCGCGCGGCCTGCCGGGGGTGCCGGTGAGCGCCACCGGCGCGCTGCTGCAGATCCGTGGAGCGACGCCATGACCGGCGCGGCCGACGTGCTGATGGTGGTGGCGATTCTGGTCGTGGTCGTGGGCACCGCGGCGCTGCTGATCTGGGTGGAGCGCCGCATGCTCGGCTTGTGGCAGGACCGCTGGGGGCCCAACCGCGTCGGCTTCCTCGGCCTGGGCCAGGTGGTTGCCGACATGATCAAGATCTTCACCAAGGATGACTGGGTGCCGCCGTTTGCCGACCGCGCGGTGTTCGTGATCGCCCCGGCGATCGTGATGGTGACGATCCTGCTGGCGTTTGCGGTGGTGCCGATCGCGCCGGGCATCAGCATCGCCGGCGACTGGAACGTCGGCGTGCTGTTCGTACTGGGCATGACCTCGCTCGCGGTGTACTCGGTGATGCTCGGCGGCTGGGCGTCCAACAACAAGTACGCGCTGCTGGGCGCGATCCGCGCGAGTGCGCAATCGATCAGCTACGAGGTGTTCATGGGGCTGGCGCTGCTGGGCGTGGTGATCCAGGCCGGCTCGTTCAGCCTCGAGGACATCGTCCTCGCCCAGCAGCGCGACGGCTGGTACCTGCTGCCGCAGTTCCTCGGCTTCGTGCTGTTCATGATCGCCGGGCTGGCGGAAACCCATCGCCTGCCGCTGGACCTGCCGGAGGCCGAGCACGAACTCACCGCCGGCTTCCACACCGAGTATTCGGGGATGAAGTTCGGCATGTTCTTCGTCGGCGAGTACGTCGCGGTGATCCTGATCTCGTCGCTGCTGACGACGCTGTACTGCGGCGGCTGGCTCGGCCCGACCTGGGATCTGACGCTGGCCGGCTGGTCGTTCATGCCGCTGGTCTGGTTCACGCTCAAGACCGGCGTCTTCATCCTGTTCTTCGTCCTGCTGCGCGCGGCGATCCCGCGTCCGCGCTACGACCAGCTGATGCGTTTCGGCTGGCTGGTGCTGCTGCCGCTGGCGCTGCTCAACACGGCGCTGACCGGGGCGTTGGTGCTGATCGGGAGCGCGCAATGAGCGCGACGTCGCGACCCGGCGAGGATGGCCGCAAGGCGCAGGCCGCGCGCCCCGCCAATGGCGTGCGCAGCCGCGGCCTGCGGCTGCTGGTCGAGGGTTTCTACACCCAGTGCCTGTCGTTGTGGCGCGTGTTCCGCCACTTGTTCGCGCGCAAGGCGACGATCCAGTACCCGGAGCAGCGGCCGTATCTGCCGCCGCGTTACCGCGGCCGCATCGTGCTGACGCGCGATCCCGACGGCGCGGAGCGCTGTGTGGCCTGCAACCTGTGCGCGGTGGCCTGCCCGGTGGCGTGCATCGCGCTGCAGAAGGCGGAGCAGGAGGACGGTCGGTGGTATCCCGAGTGGTTCCGCATCAATTTCTCGCGCTGCATCTATTGCGGCATGTGCGAGGAGGCCTGCCCGACCTACGCGATCCAGCTGACCCCGGACTACGAAATGGCCGAATACGACCGCCGCAACATGGTCTACGAAAAGCAGCATCTGCTGATCGCCGGCCAGGGCAAGTACCCGGGCTACAGTTTCTACAAGGTGGCCGGCCTGGCAATCGCCGGCAAGCCCAAGGGTGCGGCGTGCAACGAGGAGCCGCCGGTGGACCCGCGGAGCCTGCTGCCGTGAACGCGCTGTTCTACGGCGCCTCGGCGGTGGCACTGGCGGCCACCGTGCTCGCGATCACGCGCCCGCATCCGGTGCACGCGCTGCTGTACCTGATCATCTCGCTGCTCGCGGTCGCGGCGACCATGCTGGCGCTGGGCGCGCCGTTTGCGGCGATGCTCGAAGTCATGGTCTACGCCGGCGCGATCATGGTGCTGTTCGTCTTCGTCGTCATGCTGCTCAACCTGGGACCCGGTGCGGCCGAGCAGGAACGCCGCTGGCTGGCGCCCGCATTCTGGATCGGCCCGGGGCTGCTGGCCGGCGCGCTGCTGGTGATGCTGCTGACTGCCGTGCTCGCCGGCGATGCGAGCACGGGTGCGCAGGAGGTCGGGGCCAAGGCGGTCGGCATGCTGATGTTCGGCCCGTATCTGCTCGCCGTCGAGCTGGGCTCGATGCTGCTGCTCGCCGGACTGGTGTCGGCGTATCACCTCGGCCGCCGGGCGCCGGCGCGGAGCAACGGCGCATGAGCGCGGTGCCGCTGGGACATGCCCTGGGTGTCTGCGCGGCGCTGTTCGCGCTCGGCCTGCTCGGGCTGCTCGTGCGTCGCGGGCTGCTGTTCTCGCTGATGTGCCTGGAGATCATGCTCAACGCCGCCGGGCTGGCCTTCGTCGTCGCCGGCAGTCGCTGGGCGCAGCCGGACGGGCAGGTGATGTTCGTGCTCGTGCTGTCGCTGGCGGCGGCCGAAGTCGCGGTCGGTCTGGCGCTGCTGCTGCAGATCCATCTGCGCTTCCGCAGCCTGGATCCGGACGCGGTGGCGGGGATGCGGGCATGAACCTCGAGCCGGGCCTGCCCCCGATGATCCACTGGGTGGTGCTGTTGCCGCTGGCCAGCGCCACCGTGTTGCTGCTGTGGACGCAGGTGCCGCGTGCGATGGTGACGCTGCTGGGCGTTGGCTCGGTCGCCGGCGCGGCGGCGGTGACGGCGCTGCTCGGCGGGTACTGGCTGCAGGCGCCGCAGCCGGTGACACAGGTGTTGTGGAGCTGGGTGCAACTGGAGAGCTTCACGCCACGCATCGCCCTGCATGTCGACGGACTGTCGCTGACGATGATGGGCGTGATCACCGGCGTCGGCGCGCTGATTCACAGCTACGCGTCGGGTTACATGCGCGACGATCCGCGTTACCGGCAGTTCTTCGCCTACATGAACCTGTTCATCGCGATGATGCTGCTGCTGGTGCTGGCCGACAGCCTGCTGCTGCTGTATCTGGGCTGGGAGGGCGTGGGCCTGTGCTCGTATTTCCTGATCGGTTTCTGGAGCCAGGATCCGGCCAACGGCGCGGCGGCGCGCAAGGCCTTCATCACCACGCGCGTCGGCGATACCGCGCTGGCGATCGGCCTGTTCCTGCTCTACCGCGAGCTGCACACGCTCGACATCCGCGCGATCCTGGTTGCCGCGCCGCTGACCTGGGCCGATGACGCGGCGATGCCGACGCTGATCGCGCTGCTGATTCTGGGCGGTGCGGTCGGCAAGTCGGCGCAGCTGCCCCTGCAGGCCTGGCTGCCGGACGCGATGGCCGGCCCGACGCCGGTGTCGGCGCTGATCCACGCCGCGACCATGGTCACCGCCGGCGTCTATCTGATCGCGCGCCTGCACGGGCTGTATCTGCTCGCGCCGGAGGCATTGGCCGTGGTCGGCTGGATCGGCGCGCTGACGCTGCTGCTCGCCGCCGGGGCGGCTCTGGCGCAGTCCGACATCAAGCGCGTGCTCGCGTACTCGACGATGTCGCAGATCGGCTACATGTTCATGGCGCTGGGGGCCGGCGCGTGGAACGCGGCGATCTTCCATCTGATGACGCACGCGTTCTTCAAGGCGCTGCTGTTCCTGGCCTCCGGCAGCGTGATCCTGGCCTGCCATCACGAGCAGAACATCTACCGCATGGGCGGACTGCGCCGGACCCTGCCGCTGGCCTTCGCCTGCTTTGTCGTCGGCGGCGCGGCGCTGGCGGCGCTGCCGCTGGTCACCGCCGGCTTCTGGAGCAAGGAGGCGATTCTGGCCGCGACCTGGTCCGGCGGTCATCGCCTGTGGTGGGGCATGGGCGCCGCCTGCGCCTTGCTCACCGGCCTGTACACCTTCCGCCTCGTGTTCATCGTCTTTTTCGGTGCCGCCAAGGGCGCGGCGCATGACGAGGACCGCTGGCGCATGCGCCTGCCGCTGGGCGTGCTGGTGCTGCTGTCGCTGGCCGGCGGCGCGATCGGCCTGCCGCTGTCCGCTGCGCTGCCGGCCGATCCGGCGCCGCCGGCGAGCCACTGGCCGGAGGCGCTGGCGGTGCTCGCCGGGCTCGCCGGCATCGCGCTGGCCTGGCACTGGTTCGGGCGCGGCGCCCAGGCCGCGCCGCCCGACACCGCGCTGCGCGCATTCGCACGCAGCGGCTGGGGCTTCGACGCACTCTACGAGCGCCTGCTGGTGCGGCCGCTGTACGCGCTGGCCGCGCTCAACCGGCTCGACCTCGTCGACCGTGGCTACACCGCGCTGGCGCACGGCGTCCAGTTTCTGCACCGCGCCGCGCTGCGGCCGCAGACCGGCAAGCTGCGCTGGTACGCCGCGGCGATGGCCGCGGGGATGGTGCTGCTGCTTGGAGCCGTGCAATGGAGCTGACGGCGGGCGCGAACCCGGCGCTGAGTCCCTGGCTGCTGCCGGTGCTGATTGCGATCCCGTTCGCCGGCGGCCTTGCCGCCTGGTACGCCGAGCGCCTGTCGCTGACCTGGCCGCGCTGGATCGGCCTGTTATCGATGGCGGCCACCAGCGTGCTGGCACTGTGGATCTGGTCCCAGGCCGATGTGCCCGGCGTCATTCCCGCGCATGGCGCGCCGCAGTGGCTGATCGAGTTTCGCGCCGACTGGATTCCGCGCTGGGGGGTGAGCATCCACCTGGGTCTGGACGGACTGGGGCTGCTGATGATCCTGCTCACCGGCGTGCTCGGCGTACTGTCGGTGGCCTGCTCGTGGCGCGAGATCCAGCAGTACGTCGGCTTTTTTCACCTGAACCTGCTGTGGAATCTCGCCGGCGTGATCGGCGTGTTCCTGGCGCTGGACCTGTTCCTGTTCTT
>JBFHQK010000157.1:0-6575 GCA_041592255.1 Fontimonas sp. | reverse complement strand
GCCGCTCGCTGCACGCGCAGGAGATGGACTTCAACGACATCCGCACGACGCTGCAGGCGCTGATCGCGATCTACGACAACTGCAACTCGCTGCACACCAACGCCTACGACGAGGCCATCACCACGCCGACCGAGGAGTCGGTGCGCCGGGCGATGGCGATCCAGCTGATCATCAACCGCGAGTGGGGCCTGGCGAAGAACGAAAACCCCAATCAGGGCAGCTTCATCATCGACGAGCTCACCGATCTGGTCGAGGAAGCCGTGCTCAAGGACTTCGAGGCCATCGCCGCGCGCGGCGGCGTGCTCGGCGCGATGGAAACCGGCTATCAGCGCGGCAAGATCCAGGAGGAGTCGCTGCACTACGAGCACAAGAAGCACGACGGCTCGCTGCCGATCATCGGCGTCAACACCTTCCGCAATCCGCATGGCGATGCCGTATCCCAGGAAATCGAGCTGGCGCGCTCGACCGAGGACGAAAAGCAGTCGCAGCTCAAGCGGCTGGCGGAGTTCCAGCGCGCCGGTGCCGCCGCCGCTCCGGCGCTGCTCGAGCGCCTGCGCCGCACCGTGATCGACAACGGCAACACCTTTGACGTGCTGATGGACGCGGTGCGGGTGTGCTCGCTGGGCCAGATCACGCAGGCATTGTTCGAAGTCGGCGGCCGCTACCGCCGCAACATGTAAGCCGGCCGCCGGAACACGCACGACGCGCCCTGTCGCGGCGGCCATCGTCCGCCGCGCGCCGCGGCCTTACCATTCCCGCCTTGCCCATCCCCCTCGAGGAATCAGCCATGACCCCAAGCGAAGTCTTCATCGTCGGCGCAGCACGCGCGCCCATCGGCAGTTACGGCGGCACGCTCAAGGACGTGCCGCTGTCGGAGCTGGCGACCACGCCGATCAAGGCCGCGCTCGAGCGCGCCGGCGTCGCGCCGGACCAGGTCGGTCACGTCGTCATGGGCAACGTCATTCCGACCGAACCGCGCGATGCCTATCTGGGCCGCGTCGCGGCGATGAACGCCGGCATCCCCAAGGAAACGCCGGCGTTCAACGTCAACCGCCTGTGCGGATCCGGCCTGCAGGCCATCGTGTCGGCGGCGCAGACCATCCTGCTCGGCGACGCCGGCATCGCCATCGGCGCCGGCGCCGAGTCGATGAGCCGCGGCCCCTACCTGATGCCGGCCGCACGCTGGGGCGCGCGCCTGGGCGACGCGCAGATGCTCGACTACATGAATGGCATCCTGCACGACCCGTTCCAGGGCATGCACATGGGCGTGACCGCGGAAAACGTCGCCGAGCGCCACGGCATCAGCCGCGCGATGCAGGACGAACTGGCGGTGGAAAGCCAGCAGCGCGCCGCGCGCGCGATCGCCGAAGGCCGCTTCAAGTCGCAGATCGTCGCCATCGAGATCAAGACCCGCAAGGGCATCATCAGCTTCGACACCGACGAGAACGTGCGCGGCGACACCAGCGTCGAGGCGCTGGCCAAGCTCAAGCCGGTATTCAAGAAGGACGGCCAGGTCACCGCCGGCAACGCATCCAGCCTCAACGACGGCGCCGCGGCGGTGGTGCTGGCGTCGGCCGAGCGGGTCAAGGCGCTCAACCTCAAGCCGCTGGCGCGGCTGGTCGCCTACGCGCACGCCGGCGTCGAACCGGCCTATATGGGCAGCGGCCCGGTGCCGGCGACCCGGCTTGCGCTGCAGCGCGCCGGCCTCAAGGTCAGCCAGCTTGACGTCATCGAGGCCAATGAGGCCTTCGCCGCGCAGGCCTGCGCGGTGGCGCGCGAGCTCGACTTCGACCCGGCCAAGGTCAATCCCAACGGCTCCGGCATCTCGCTCGGCCATCCGGTCGGCGCCACCGGCGCGATCATCACCACCAAGGCGATCTACGAGCTGCAGCGCACCAACGGGCGCTATGGCCTGGCGACGATGTGCATCGGCGGCGGCCAGGGCATCGCGGCGGTGTTCGAGCGCGTCTGACCGCGCGCCAGCGCACAAAAGCCCCGGAAACGGGGCTTTTTTGTTGGCTCCGGGCCGCTGGGCGAGCGGCTAGAGTCGGTTCATGGCCTTTTTTGCCGCGCGCGACGGGACCCGCCTGCACTACCACGACCTCGGCCGCGGTGATCCGGTGGTGCTGCTGCACGGCTTTGCGATGCCCGCGTCGCTGTGGCTGCCGTTCGCGCTGCCGCTGGCGGCCCGCTATCGCTTCATCCTGCCCGACCTGCGCGGCTTTGGCGGCTCGCATGCCGCACCGCTCCGTCACCGCTGCCTGCTCACCCAGTACGCCGACGATGTCGCCGACCTGCTCGCGACGCTGGACCTGCACGGCGTCCGGCTGGGCGGGCTGTCGATGGGCGCCTGCACCGCGCTGCAGTACCACCGCCTCTACGACTTCGCGCGGGTGCAGCGCTATCTGCACATCGACCAGTCGCCGTGCCTGCGTAACCGTGCCGACTGGCGCTACGGCCTGCTCGGCGAGCGCCAGGAGCAGCAGCTCGATCGCTGGCAGACGCTGACGGCGCAGCTCAAGCCGCTGCGCGACGTCGCCTACGCGGCGCTGCCGCCGCAGCTGCGCCGCGAGCTGTGGCGCGCGCTGTCGGAGTTCTTCGGCGACGCGTTTCATCTGCGCCCGTGGAAGTTCGTCACCGGGCTGGTGCGCCATGAGACGCTGTTCCGGCGCATCACGCCGACGGCGCACTGGCCGATCGTGCTCGACAGCGTCTGCGCCTATCTCGAGCACGACTATGACTGGCGCCCGACACTGCCGCAGCTGCGCGTGCCGATGACGGTGCTGATCGGCCGCGAATCCGCCATCTATCCGGCTGCGGGGCAGCTGGCGATCGCCGAGCTGGTGCCGCATGCGCGCGTGGTCACCTTCGACCGCTGCGGTCATGCGGTGCCGTTCGAGGCGCCGCAGCGCTTCGGCCGCGAGCTGCGGCGCTTTCTCGCCGCCTGAGGCCGCGCGGCCCGGCGTCAGCCGAGGTAGGTGTAGCCGGACAGCCCGGCTTCAAGCTCCGCAAACAGCGCGTCGCGCTCGGCCGCGGGCAGGCCGGCGGCCGCCAGCTTGCTGCGGTAGGCGGCGCTCAGGTTCTCGGGCAGCAGGTGCACGTAGCGCAGCAGCTCGTCGGTGCGGTCGCCGCGCTCGGCACGGGTCAGGCTCCAGCCCCCGCGGTCGTCGAGCACGACGTTGACGGCATTGGTGTCGCCGAACAGGTTGTGCATGTCGCCGAGGATTTCCTGATACGCGCCGACCATGAAGAAGGCGATCAGGTAGGGCTCGCCGTCCTTGAGCCGGTGCAGCGGCAGCGTCGGCTCCAGCCCGCCGCGGTCGACGTAGTGGTCAATGCGTCCGTCTGAGTCGCAGGTCAGGTCGCACAGGCTGGCGCGCACGTCCGGGCGTTCGTCGAGGCGGTGGATCGGCAGGATCGGGAACACCTGGTCGATGGCCCAGGCGTCGGGCACCGACTGGAACACCGAAAAATTGCAGAAGTATTTTTCCGCCAGCTTCTCGCGCAGCTCGTCGAGGGCTTCGCGATGCGCGCGGATCGTCGGGTCCAGCCGCGGCTCGACCGCGCGGCAGACGGCGTAGTAGGTGCTCTCGGCATAGGCGCGCTGGCGCAGCGTCAGCAGGCCGTGGGTGTACTGCGCCTGCGCCTCCTGCAGCTGCGAGGCGGCGTCGTGCAGGCACTCCAGCGGACCGCGCGTATCCAGCTCGCCGAGCAGTTCGGCCAGATCGTGCAGGATCGGCGGATCGTCGGCGGCGGGCAGCGGCACGCTGCTGACCTGCAGCGTCTCGTGGTCGATGACCGAGGTCACCAGCACCGCGTGGTGCGCGGTCAGCGCACGACCGGATTCGGAGATGATGTCGGGCTCGGGGTGGCCGGATTCGCTGCACACTTCCTGCAGCGTGCGCACGACGTTGCGCGCGTATTCGCGCTGGCTGTAGTTCATCGAGCAGGACGAGCGCGAGCGCGTGCCCTCGTAATCCACGCCCAGACCGCCGCCGACGTCGACCACCGTCACCGGCGCGCCCAGCGAGCGCAGCTCGGTGTAGAACCGCGCCGCCTCGCGCATGCCGCGGCCGATGTCCTGCACGTTGGCCACCTGCGAGCCGAGATGGAAGTGCACCATCTGCACGGCGTCGAGACAGCCCGCCTGGCGCAGTTCGTCGACCGCCGCCAGCACCTGCGCGCACGACAGGCCGAACTTGGACTTCTCGCCGCCGGTGTTCTGCCACTTGCCGGCGCCGATCGACGACAGGCGCACGCGCAGGCCGATGCGCGGCGCCACGCCGAGCCGGCGCGACTCCTCGATCACCAGCGGCAGCTCGGAGCGCTTCTCGACGACGATGTAGACGCGGTGACCGAGCTTTTCGCCGATCAGCGCGCGACGGACGTAGGCGCGGTCCTTGTAGCCGTTGCAGACGATTACGCTGCCCGGGCGTGCCATGCCCAGCACCGCCGCCAGTTCCGGCTTGCTGCCGGCCTCCAGGCCGACCCGCTCGCCGCCATGGCGCACGATCTCCTCGATGACGTCGCCCTGCTGGTTGACCTTGATCGGATAGACGGCGGTGTAGCGCCCGCCGTAGCCCAGATCGTCGATGACGCCGGCAAAGGCGCCGGTCAGCGCATCGACGCGGTCGCGCAGGATGTCGACAAAGCGCACCAGCACCGGCAGCTGCAAGCCCTCGCGCGGCAGCCGGCTGGCCAGCTCGTAGAGGTCGATCGCCACCGCCGAGCGCTCGCGATACGGACGCACCAGCAGGTGGCCGCCTTCGCTGACGCCAAAGTAGCCCTCGCCCCAGTGCGGCATGTTGTAGAGGTCAAGGGCCTGGTCCGCGGTCCAGGCAGTTTTGCTGTCATTCATCCGGCGTCATCAGTCGATATACTCGCGCCGCCTATTCTATGGAATCGCCGATGACACTGGATCGCAGCTGGTTTACCGAAGCCGTGGAAGCCACCGGCTCAGCCTTCTCGCTGAAGGCGGAGAAGCTCCACGAGGAGCAGACCCCGTACCAGAAGATCGAGATCTGGAAGACGGAAACCTTCGGCATCCTGATGACCATCGACGGCTGCACGATGGTGTCGACGCGCGACAACTTCCTCTACCACGAGATGATGTCGCACCCGGCGCTGAACTCCCACCCCGATCCGCAGACCGTGGTGGTGGTCGGCGGCGGCGACTGCGGCACCCTGCGCGAGGTGCTCAAGCACCCGGAAGTGCGGTCGGCGACCCAGGTCGAGATCGACGAACGCGTCACCCGCCTGTCGGAGCAGTATTTTCCCGAGCTGTGCGACAAGAACAGCGATCCGCGCGCGACGCTGTTCTTCGGCGACGGCATCCAGTGGATGAAGGATGCCACGCCGGGCTCAATCGACCTGATCATCATCGACTCGACCGACCCGGTGGGCCCGGCCGAGGGCCTGTTCGGCAAGCGCTTCTATCTCGACTGCATCCAGGCGCTGAAGCCCGATGGCATGCTGGTGCAGCAGTCCGAGTCGCCGCTGCTGCATCTGGAGCTGATCCGCGAAATGCACCAGGCGATGCGCGACGCCGGCTTTGCGCAGACCCATCTGCTGCACTTCCCGCAGCCGATCTACCCGTCCGGCTGGTGGTCGGGCTCGATCGCCTGCAAGCGCGCCGGTGCGCTGGCGCAGCGCCTGGACCCCGCCGCCATCGCGGCGCTGGACACCCGCTACTACAACGCCGACACCCACCGCGCGGCGTTCGCGCTGCCGACCTACGTGCGCGCGGCGCTGCCGCGCTGAGCCGGCCTCACTCGCCGCTGCCGCACAGCTCGGCGACCTGACGCTCGGTCAGCTCGATCAGCTTGAGGCGTTGCGTCTCGGTGTAGACCTTCTCCTCGCCGGAGCTGTCGCGCTCGACGATGCGCGTGGCCTTGAGATAGGAGTCCAGCTGCTCCTGGCGGCGCTTGCACTCGGACGCGCGCAGCTGGTCGCGGGCGACCTGCTGCTCCCCGGTGTAGGACCCGGCGCCTTCGGGCCGCGGCGACGGCACCCCGGGCACCGTGTTCGCGGACTTGATGTCCACCGGCTCCCAGCCGGCCTGCGGCGTGTCGCTGTAGTGCGCGCGCCCGTTGGCGTCGACCCAGCGGTACACCTGGCCGGCACTGGCGTCCCACGCCACGGCGCAGAGCAGCACTGCGGTCAGCATCGATGATTTCCGGGGCATGGGCGATCTCGTCAGGGGGGCCGGCCCGAGTCTAGTACGATTCGCCGCAGGGCAAGAATAGCCGCCGCGACCGGCGGCCACAGGCACGCGATGACACAGCCTTCGCAGCAGGACGAGCAGACCCCGGCGCAGCCCTACGTGGCACAACTGGCGCCCGGCGAGTACTGGTGGTGCGCCTGCGGCCGGTCGTCGCGCCTGCCGTTCTGCGACGGCCCGCCGTCCGCTGCGGACTGCACCCCGCTGCGCTTCACGGTCACGCGCCGCCCCCGCATCGTGTGGCTGTGCGGCTGTGGGCACTCCAGGCACAAGCCCTACTGCGACGGGCGTCACAACCGCCTGCCGGGCAAGCCGCGATGAAAAAACCCCGCCGATCCGCGCGGATCGGCGGGGT
>JBFHQK010000156.1:0-6589 GCA_041592255.1 Fontimonas sp. | reverse complement strand
GGCCAGCGTCGCCGGCGCGGCCGACGCCAGCAGCTCGCTCAGTGGGGCGCCGGCATGCAGCGGCACGGCGTGTGCGGTCGGCGCCAGATTGCAGGCGACGCTGACGCTGCCGCGCGCGCAGACCAGCCACTGCGCGGCTTCGTCGTGACGCAGCGCGGCGGGCGCGCCGGCACCGAGCTCGGGATGCCGGCGCCGCAGCGCGATCAGTGCGCGGTACCACGCCAGCACCTCGGCGTGCGGCGCCTGCCCGGCTTCGCTCCAGTCCAGAATGCTGCGGCGGAAGCTGTCCTCGGCCTGCGGATCCGGGATCGTCGCGGGGTCCCAGCCGAAGGCGGCGAACTCGCGGCGCCGGCCCTCGCGCACCGCCACGCCCAGCTGCGGGTCCTGGTGATCGGTGAAGTACAGGAACGGCGCGCTGGCGTTCCATTCCTCGCCCTGGAACAGCAGCGGCACGAACGGCGCGGTCAGCACCAGCGCGGCGCCGATCTTGAGCTGCGCCAGCGGCAGCAGATGGCCGATGCGCTCACCGTGCGCGCGATTGCCGATCTGGTCATGGTTCTGCAGAAAGGCGATGAAGCGCTGTGCCGGCACGCCGGCGGTGCTGCGGCCGTGACGGCGGCGGCGGAAGCGCGAATACTGCCCGTCATAGACGTAGGCGCGCGCGAGCGCCGCAGCCAGATCGCCGATGCGGCCGAAATCGGCGTAGTAGCCGGCGCGTTCGCCGCTCAGCGCGGCGTGCAGGGCGTGGTGGACGTCGTCGCTCCACTGCGCGTCCATGCCGTAGCCGCCGGCGTCCACCGCGCGCACCAGACGCGGGTCGTTGAGGTCGCTCTCAGCGATCACCACCAGATGCCGTCCCAGCCGCGCTTCGAGCGCGTGCACCTCGGCGCTGAGCTGTTCGAGGAAATGGCAGGCGGAGCTGTCGAAGATCGCGTGCACGGCGTCGATGCGCAGGCCGTCGATGTGATAGTCCGTCAGCCACATCAGCGCATTGTCGATGCAGTAGCGCCGCACCTCGTCGCTGTCGGCGGCGTCGAAGTTCACCGCCGGACCCCAGGGCGTGTGGTGGCGATCGGTGAAGTACGGACCGAAGCGTTCGAGGTAGTTGCCGTCCGGGCCGAGGTGGTTGTAGACGACGTCGAGCAGTACCGCCAGGCCGTGTGCGTGGCAGGCGTCGACCAGCCGCTTGAGGCCGTCCGGGCCGCCGTAGGCGTCGTGCGGCGCGAAGAGGGCGACGCCGTCGTAGCCCCAGCCGCGGCGCCCGGGGAAGGCCGCCACCGGCATCAGCTCGACATGCGTCACGCCCAGCGCCTTGAGTGCGGCGAGCCTGCCGACGACGCCGTCGAAGCTGCCCTCGGCGGTGAAGGTGCCGACGTGCAGCTCGTAGATCAGCGCCGCGGCCAGCGGCGGCGCCTGCCAGCCGGCGTCGTGCCAGGCAAAGCGCGCGTGATCGACCCAGCGTGACGGACCGTGCACGCCCTGTGGCTGCCAGGCCGAGCGCGGATCCGGAAACGGGCCGGCGCCGTCGACGACGAAGGCGTAGTCATCGCCATGGGCCAAGCGCACCTCGGCGGTCCACCAGCCGTCGTCGCCGGCGCGCATCGGCGTGTGCGCCTCGGCATGCGCGAGCGCCACCGTTTGCGCGTAGGGTGCCCAGACGCGCACGCGGCTCATTGCGCGTCGTCCTCGCGCAGCAGCAGCGCCAGCGGGAAGCGCGCCAGCAGCGTGCGCAGCGCGACCGCGCCGCCGCCCACGCGCTCGCCGCTGAGCCGGTTGTGCCAGCGGCCCGCGGGCAGTTCGATGCGGCTGTCCTGCCAGTCGTCGCCCAGGCCCAGCACCAGCCGCGGCACCACCACTGCGACGCGCGCGCCGCGCAGGAAGGCCAGCGCGTGCGCGGCCTTGGCCCCGGTGGCGGTCAGCGGCTGGTAGTCACCGCCGCTGCCGAAGGGCGCGGGCTGTTCGCGCCGCAGCTGCAGGGCCTGGTACACGACCCAGAGCATCGGCAGGCCGTCGTCGGCACGCGCCAGGATCTGTTCCGGCGAGCACCCGGCGAGTTCGTCGAGCAGCTGCGCGCGGTGGTCGAAGTCCACCGCCCGGCGATTGTCCGGATCGACCAGCGACAGATCCCACAGTTCGGTGCCCTGGTAGAGGTGCGGCACCCCGGGCACGGTCAGCTTGAGCAGGGTCTGCGCCAGCGCATTGATGCGGCCCGGCCAGACCAGCGGCGCGACGAAGGCATCGATGTCGGCGCAGAACGCGGCATCGGCGAGCGCAGCGGCGACGAAGTCCTGCAGGGCCGATTCGTACGCCGCTTCCGGGCGCAGCCACGACGTGTGCAGCTTGGCCTCGCGCGCCGCCTTTTCCAGATAGGCGCCGATGCGCGCGGCGTCGATCGGCCAGGCGCCGACCAGGGTCTGGTAGAAGAGATATTCGATGCTGCGGTCCGGCGCCTCGCCGCGCCGGTGGCGCGCGTTGCGTGCGCACCAGCGCTGCACGCTCTGGCGCCAGCGCTCCGGGATCTCGGAGAGCAGCGCCAGGCGCGCACGTACGTCGCCGGAGCGTTTGGTGTCGTGATTGGTGGTCGTCAGCAGCGTCTGCGGACGCTGCGTCTGCACGTCGGCGCAGAACGCGTGGAACGCCGCCGGCGCGACGCCGAAACGGCTCGGATCGCCGCCGACCTCATTGAGCGCGGCGAAGCGGACGAAGCGGTAGAGCGCGGTGTCTTCCACGCCCTTGGCGGTGGCCGGGCCGGTGAGCTGCTGGAAGCGCATCGCCAGCTCGCCTTCGAGCGTGCCGGGCTCACGCAGCAGCAGCAGATCGCCGAGGAAGCGCAGCAGCTCGGGATCGAGATCCGCGCGCTCGCGCGCCGCGCGCTCGACTGCGGCAGTGACGTAACGCCGGTCGGCGTCGGACACCGCGCCGTCCGGATGCCGCACATAGGTGCGATACACCGGCACGCCGGCGGCGACTTCCCGCAGCGCCTCGTGCAGCTCGTGGCGGGTGTAGTCGCGGTGGCGGCGCCGGCGTTCGCAGATGGCCAGAAACAGCGCGGTCAGGCGGTTGAGCTCGCCGCCGAGCAGTTCGGTCAGCACCTGGCGCTTGCAGGTGCGCACCAGCAGGTCGAAGTCGGTGCTGTCGCCGGTCAGCTCGGCGTAGAGCGCGGTCAGCGGCGCTTCGCCGGCCGGATCGATGAACAGCCCGAGCACGGTGTTGAGGAACTCATAGCCGGTGGTGCCGGCAATCGGCCAGTCGGCCGGCAGCGTCTCGTCCGGCGAAAGGATTTTCTCGGCCACGATCCAGGCCTGCGGGCAGGCCGCACGCAGCCGCTGGAAGTACGCCGCCGGATCGCGCAGGCCGTCGGGGTGATCGATGCGCAGCCCCTGCAGCACGCCGCGCGTGACCCAGTCGAGCACGCGTGCGTGGGTCTGGCCGAACACGTCCTCGTCCTCGACGCGCAGGCCGGCCAGATCGTTGATGTCGAAAAAACGCCGGTAGCCCAAATCGCGGCCGGCGGTGCGCCACAGCGCGAGGCGGTAGTTCTGCCGCTCCAGCAGCGCATCGAGCGCGTCAGCCTCGGCGTTGAGGCGCTCGACCTCGGCGTCGAGTGCGAGCCCGACCGCGGCGTTGTCCTGGCACAGGCGGACCAGCAGCTCGTGCACGACCATGGCATTGCGCTGGCGCCGATCGACCGCGCGCCGGCTGGTCGCGGTGGCTTCCGGCAGGCGGCCGCAGGCATCGGCGAGAAACGCCAGCATCTCCGAGCCGCAGCGCCCGGCGGCGCCGGCGAGCAGCGACTCCAGGCTCGCCGGATCGACCGGAAACACGTGCTCGTGATAGTGCACGGTGAATTCACCGTCGGCGTGCGCCAGCCGGATCTCGCCCTGCTCGAGCACGCGGCCGTAGTGATCGCCGAGCACCGGCAGCAACACCCTGTTCTGCAGGCGCTGCTCCGGAGACTCCCAGTCGACATCGAAGAAGGTCGCATAGCGGCTCGACGGCCCGTGTTCGAGCACGTCCCACCACCACGGATTGGCGCGGCCGGCGACCGCCATGTGGTTGGGCACGACATCCAGCATGTGCGCCAGCCCGTGTGCGCTGAGCGCGGCACAGAAGCGGGTGTGCGCCAGCTCGCCGCCGAGTTCGACGTTGACGCGGGTCGGATCGACGATGTCGTAGCCGTGCTGGCTGCCGGGCGCGGCCTGCAGGTACGAGGAGGTGAAGCAGTGGCTGATGCCGAGCTGCTGCAGATACGGAACGAGCGCGGCGGCCTCGTCGAGGCCGAAGCCGGGCCGCAGCTGCAGCCGGTAGGCGGCGCGCGGCTCAGCCGGCATCGCGCAGCACCATCATCGCGCGCGCCTCGATGTCGATGGCGCTGCCGCCGGCGACCGCGGTCGCCGCGCGCGCCTCGATCCAGCCCTGCGCGGTGTCGAGCACCGGCAGCCAGCGGCGGCCCCAGGGCGCTCCGGGCAGCACGACGCGCTGGGGTTCGTGGTGGGCGTTGAAGATCAGGAAGAAGTTGTCGTCGGTGACCGGATCGCCTTTCGGGTGCGGATTGGGGATTTCGTGGCCGTTGACGAACACGCCCAGCGTGCGCGCGGCCCCACTGCCCCAGTGCTCCTCGGACATCTGCGTGCCGTCGGGGGCGAACCAGGCGATGTCGGTGCACTGCGTGCCGTGGATTGGCCGGCCGTGGAACCAGTGGCGGCGGCGGAACACCGGGTGCGCGTGCAGAAACGCGATCAGCTTGCGGCAGAACGCGAGCAGCTCCTGGTCGGCATGCGCCCAGTCATACCAGGACAGTTCGTTGTCCTGGCAATAGGTGTTGTTGTTGCCGTTCTGCGTGCGCCCGATCTCGTCGCCGCCGAGCAGCATCGGGATCCCCTGCGACAGCATCAGCGTCGCCAGCAGGTTGCGGACCTGGCGGGCGCGCAGTTTCAGCACTGCGGGATCATCGGTGGGCCCCTCAACGCCGCAGTTCCACGTGCGGTTGTCGTCGCTGCCGTCGCGGTTGTCCTCGCCGTTGGCGGCGTTGTGCTTGTCGTTGTACGACACCAGGTCGCGCAAGGTGAAGCCATCGTGCGCGGTGACGAAGTTGACGCTGGCGAACGGGTTGCGGGTGGTGTCGGCGTAGAGGTCGGAGCTGCCGGTGAGGCGGTAGGCAAACTCGCCCAGCGTGCCGCCCTGGCCGCGCCAGAAGTCGCGCACGCAGTCGCGGTAGCGGCCATTCCATTCCGACCACACCGGCGGGAAGTTGCCGACCTGGTAGCCGCCCTCGCCGACGTCCCAGGGTTCGGCAATCAGCTTGACCTGGCTGATCACCGGGTCCTGCTGCACCAGATCGAAGAACGCCGACAGCCGGTCGACATCGTGCAGCTCGCGCGCCAGCGTGGCCGCGAGGTCGAAGCGGAAGCCGTCGACGTGCATCTCCAGCACCCAGTAGCGCAGCGAGTCCATGATCAGTTGCAGCACATGCGGGTGGCGCATGTTCAGGCTGTTGCCGGTGCCGGTGTAGTCCTTGTAGTAGCGGCGGTCGGTGTCGGTCAGCCGGTAATAGGCGGCGTTGTCGATGCCCTTGAACGACAGCATCGGTCCGAGGTGATTGCCTTCGGCGGTGTGGTTGTAGACCACGTCGAGGATCACCTCGATACCGGCCCGGTGCAGTGCGCGCACCATCTGCTTGAACTCGGCGACCACCGCGCCGGGGCGCTTGTCGGCGGCGTACTCGTTGTGTGGCGCGAAGTAGCCGATGGTGTTGTAGCCCCAGTAGTTGCGCAGGCCCTTTTCGGCCAGGTGGTGGTCGTGGACGAACTGGTGCACCGGCATCAGCTCAACCGCGGTGATGCCCAGCTCGGTCAGGTAGCGGATCGCCGCCGGGTGCGCGAGCCCGGCGTAGGTGCCGCGCAGGTCGGGCGGGATCGCGTCGAGGCGTGCGGTGAAACCCTTGACGTGGGTTTCATAGATGATGGTTTCATGGGTGTAGCGACGCGGGTGGTGGTCGCCATCCCAGTGAAAGTACGGCTGATCGACGATGCACTTGGGCATGAACGGCGCGCTGTCGCGGTCGTTGCGGGCCTCCCCGTCCTTGCCGGCGCGGTACGGGAACACCGACTCGTGCCAGCGGATCTGGCCGTCGAAGGCCTTGGCGTAGGGGTCCAGCAGCAGCTTGGCGGGATTGCAGCGCAGGCCCTGCTCGGGCGCCCAGGGTCCGTGCACGCGGTAGCCGTAGCGCTGGCCCGGCAGCACTTCCGGCAGGTAGCCATGCCAGCAGTGCCCGGTGACCTCGGGCAGCGGGATGCGGGTTTCGGCATCGTTACCGTCGAACAGGCATAGCTCGACGCGTTCGGCGGCCTCGGAGAACAGGGAGAAGTTCGTCCCCGCGCCGTCGAACGTGGCACCGAGCGGATACGGCGTGCCGGGCCAGATCTTCACGCGTTCACCGTTCCATCGTCAGCCAGCTCCGTGGGTGTCGGTGCGCGACGCGGACCTCAGAGCATCCGTGGCGGGCGACCGCAGGCTTGCGATGGGTCTAGCCTGCGCCTGAAGCCACGGTCGATCAAGCCTGGCCGTCGCGTGCCGGCCAGGCGTGAAT
>JBFHQK010000155.1:0-6622 GCA_041592255.1 Fontimonas sp. | reverse complement strand
GGACCGCGGGCGGCGAGGTTACGGCAATCCTGCGCGACCCGCAAAAGCAGGCGCGGCTGGCGGCGCTGGGCGTGGCGGCGCGCATCGAGGATCTGGACCGCGCGCAGTCTGCGGGCGACTGGCGCTGGCTGTTCTGGTTCGCACCGCCAGCGGGCGCGGGCCACGCCGATCTGCGACTGCGGCAGTGGCTCGCGGCGCAGCGCGGCCGCATCGAGCGGCTGGTCTACATCTCCACCTCCGGGGTCTATGGCGACTGCGGCGGGCGCTGGATCGACGAGGACGAGCCGCTCAAGCCGCTGAGCGACCGCGCCCGCCGGCGCGTCGATGCGGAAGCTGCGCTGCGCCAGTGGAGCCAGCGCAGCGGCGCCGAGGTCGTGATCCTGCGGGTGCCGGGCATCTACGGACCGGGACGCCTGCCGCTCGAACGCCTGCGCAGCCGCATGCCGGTGCTGCGTGCGCAGGATTCGCCCTACAGCAACCGGGTGCACGCCGACGATCTGGCGCAGGCGGCGGTGCGGGCGGCACGCCACGGGCGCGCCGGACAGGCGTACAACATTGCCGACGGCCATCCGACCACGATGGCGGATTACTTCACCCGCTGTGCGCGCCTGCTCGGGCTGCCGGCGCCCGAGACGGTCGACCGCGACACCGCGCGCCGCATCTTCACGCCGGCGATGTGGTCGTTCATCGAGGAGTCCAAGCGCCTTGTGATCGATCGCGCACAGACGCAGCTCGGCTTCACCCCGCAGTATCCGGATCTGGACGCTGGGTTGCCGAGCTGCCTCGGCGGCTGAGCGCCGTTGCGGCGGCGCCGGCATCGGCAGCGTCCGTTGCCGGAGGCGGTCATGGGCATGCTCAGCGAGTTCAAGCAGTTCGCGATGCGCGGCAGTGTGGTCGACCTGGCGGTGGGCATCGTCATCGGCGCGGCGTTCGGCAAGATCGTGTCGTCGCTGGTCGGCGATCTGCTGATGCCGGTCGTCGGCCTGCTGGTCGGCGGCATCGACTTTTCGCAGATGGCGTTCACGCTGCAGCCGGCGCAGGGCGACAGCCCCGCCGTGCTGCTCGCCTACGGCCGCTTTGTGCAGGCGCTGGTCGACTTCGTGATCATCGCGCTGGCGATCTTTTTTGTCGTGCGCGGCATCAACCGCCTGCAGCGCAAGACCCCGCCGGCGCCGCCGGCGCCCCCCGCGCCCAGCGCCGAGGAAAAGCTGCTGGTCGAGATCCGCGATCTGCTCAAGGCGCCGCGCTGAGCGCGGCCGGGCCGCCGGCCCGGCATGCGGACACCGTTGGATCCCCGCGTCGCGGCCGCTGGTGCGGTGCGGCCGCGGCGCGCCGCGCCGCGTGTCCTAGGCTGGCCATCGGCCTGGCGGGTTGAGTGCAACATGCGGCATGCGGGCACGCTGATCGGTGTCGCGCTGGTTGTGGCGGCGTACGTTCTTGAAGACGGCGATGCGCTCGGCGCGGCGGATCAGGGGCCGGTGGCGCCCGCAGCCGCGCTGGGGTGGCCGCAGCGCTCGGCCGCCGAGCCGGCGGCCTACCGCGGCATGCTCGAGCGCCACAACCGCTGGCGCCGCGTGGTCGGCGCCCCGGATCTGGTCTGGTCGGCGCAGGCGGCGCAGCAGGCCCAGCGCTGGGCCGATCAGCTGGCGCGCGAGCAGTGCGAGATGCGCCACAACCCCGATCCCGCGCGCCGGCAGCACTACGGCGAGAACATCTACCGCTATTGGCGCAGCGCGCCCTATGCGCCCTGGAAGCGCAAGGCGCCGTACGTCGTCGATGCCTGGGCCGCGGAAGCGCAGTGGTATGACCTCGCGACCGGGCGCTGCGACGCGCCGGAGCAGGCCAGCTGCGGCCATTACACGCAGCTGATCTGGGCGACATCGCAGGCGGTCGGCTGCGGGCGCGCGCACTGCGGCAGCAGCGAGGTGTGGGTGTGCAACTACGCGCCGCGCGGCAACTACGTCGGCCTGCATCCGCTCGCGGGGCTGCCCGCGGCGCGCGGCGCGACCGCGGACGCCGACGCGCGATCGGTCAGACGGCCGCCGCCGCGCGCTGCCGTGTCGGCCGATGCAGCAGCTCGTACTCGCGTGCCTTGAGCAGGCGCAGGCATTCCTCGAAGGTGCGCGAGATGCGGGTCTGGTTGCGGATGCGCTCGATCTTGGGCCAGGTGGCGCGCTCGCCGGAGCGCACGTAACGCTGGATGTCCTCGGGCTGCGGGTTGCTGAACACGCGCAGCACCCGCCGCGGCGTGCTGCGCGGGTACAGGTTGATGTCGCCGGAGTAACGCTGGCGCACGACATTGTCGATCTTGCTCAGCACGCGCCCGCCGCCGTAGGGATCCAGATGCTTGCGCGCCAGGCGCAGCGCGCCGGCACCGCCGGACTTGACCAGGTCCGCGGCCAGCGGCGCCAGGCCGCGGCTCTGCCGCGCCTCGCGCTCGATCTGCGCCATGAACGGCACGATGTGCGGGTTGGTCTGGCTGACGATGTAGTGATTGACGTTGTGCAGCCGCGCCAGGCGCAGCATCGGCAGGTCCGACGACAGCGTGCCGTCGACCCAGCGCTTGCCCGGCATGTAGTCCACGACCTCGCCTTCGTAATTGCGCGCCTGCAGCGCCACCGGCGGGAACACGCCGGGGACGGCGCAGGAGGCCAGCACCGCGCGCTGCATCAGCACGTGCGGCGCGGTCAGGTAGTTGAGGATGCGGCCGTGCTGGTGCGGCTCGGCCGGGGACACGGTCACGCAGATGATGCGCCGGGTGCGCTCGAATGCCTCGACGAAGCTGTACTCGCCGATGTTGGCGGCGAGGCAGCGCTCGAGCTGGCCGCCGTCCATCATCGCGCCGCCGCGCAGCGCCTCGCGCAGGCCCAGTGACTGGAACGCCTCCAGGTCGAGCCCGCTGGGTTCGAACATCGCGTCGATCTCGTGATCCAGGCGCGTGCCGACGGTGCCGGCGATGATCGATCCCGCCGACGAGCCCGACAGTACGCGCGGCAGCAGGTTCTCGCCATGCAGCGCCTTGATCACGCCGAGGTGGAACATGCCCAGCGTGCCGCCGCCCGAGAGCATCAGCGCCGAGCGCCCGAAGGCGGTGGCGGTGCGCTTGAAGAACTGAATCTTTTCCTCGAAGCCGAAATCCGGGAAGTCGCCGGCGCAGATGAAATCGAGGCTGCGCGCCACCTCGCCGATATAGTCCTCGATCAGCTTCTTGGTGCCGACCCGCGCCACCGTATACAGCGCCGGGCTCGACATGTTGCCGAGGTTGCCGTGCAGGCCTTCGTAGAGGTCGAAGGCCAGCTGGCGCGCGTCGCCGGCGCGGCGCAGCCGCCGCAGCGCGCTCAGGCGCTCCTTGATCAGCAGGTAGTCATAGTCCTCGCTGGTGTCGTCGAGCTTCCAGGCGTCAGCGCCCTCGAGGTGATCGAGTTCCAGCGCGATCTCGCGCCAGGTCCGATAATTGCCAGCGTTTTCCAGATCCTTCAGGCGCTGGGCGAGGAGCCGTCGGGACATAAGTGCAGGATTCTCCATTGCGATCCAGTGTATGTCATTTTGTGCAATGCGAAAGAAACGCGGCCGCGGCCGGCTCTGTGCGGCCCGGATTCACTGACCAGCGGGAAAGCCCGCGCAGGGGGTGCGGTTGATGGACTTGTTGACGCTGATCCTGCTGTGGGTGCTGGTGGTGACACTGGTTGGTGTCGGCCTGAGCGGCGCGGTGGTGCCGGCGCTGCCGGGAGTGCCGCTGGTGTTCGCCGGCCTGTGGCTGGGGGCCTGGATCGACGGCTACACGCGCGTGAGCGCGCTGACCCTGGGGGTGCTGGCGGCGCTGGTGGTGCTGTCGATCATCATCGACTTCCTTGCCGCGGCGGTGGGCGCGCAGCGCGTCGGCGCCAGCCGTCAGGCGATCTGGGGCGCGGTGCTGGGCAGCCTGGTGGGCCTGTTCTTCGGACTGCCCGGCATCGTTCTGGGGCCGTTTGTCGGCGCGGTGCTGGGCGAGCTGTCGGCGCGCCGCAGCCTCAACCATGCGACCCACGTCGGCATCGCGACCTGGATGGGGCTGTTGTTCGGCACCATCGCCAAGCTCGCGCTGTCACTGGCGATGATCGGGATCTTCGTCTTCGCCTACCTGATTTGAGGCGGCGGCCGCCGGCCGCAAGCTCAGTCGCGCGCCGGCACCCGCAGGGTCTGCCCGACGCGGATCAGGCTCGAGCTGCCGAGGCTGTTGGCGTGCCGCAGATCGGTCACGCTGACGCCATACCGGCTGGCAATCGAACCCAGGGTCTGGCCGCTGCGCACGCGGTGGGTGTGAAAATCAGCCGCCGGCGCGGCCGCGACGGCAACCGACGCGGTGCTGCGCTGCGGAATCTGCAGCACCTGACCGACGCGGATCACGGCGCTGTCGAGGGCGTTGGCGGCCTTGAGCTCGGACTGGCTGACCCGATAGCGGCGGGCGATCGAGCTGATCGTGTCGCCATGGCCGACGGTGTGCCGCGAGCCGTCGCGTTCGTGCTGCGCCGCCACCACCTGTTCGCGCGTGAGCGCGGGCTTGGATTCGCCGACCGCGACGCTGATCGGGCCCGGGCGCGTTTCCTTGTGCGGCGGGATCTTCAGCACCTGACCGGCCCGGATCATTGCCGAGCGCAGGCCATTGGCGCCGCGCACGTCGGCGACGCTGACCCGGTAGTGCTGCGCGATCTCGATCAGGGTGTCGCCGGGGCGCACCTTGTGCAGCAGGTAGAACACGCGCTGGCTGTCGAAGCGGTCGTTGTCGCCCAGGCGCGCGTAAGCCACCTCGAACTCGCGGGCCGAGCCGGCCGGCACGCGGATCAGATGGCCGGGCGGGACGTAGAGCTTGCCGTTGATGACCTCGGGCCGGTAGGCGGGATTGAGCCGGCGGAACACCGCATCGTCGGCGCCGCACAAGCGCCGCAGCGTGTCGTAGGGCACGTAATGGCGGGTTTCGACGACTTCGAAGTTCAGCGGCGCGGTGCCCGCGGCGGCCTGCGCGCGCGCGCGCCAGGCGCGCTCGACGTCGACCGCGGCGAGAAATTCGGCGTAATAGTTGCGGCCGGCGAAGCCGAAACGCGGCGAGTCGTAGCGTTCGATCAGGTCGACGATGGTGCGGCCGTTGGTGGACTTGAGTCCGCGCGCGATGCCGTTGCGGCCGTGGTTGTAGGCGGTGACCGCGAGCGGCCAGTCCGCGAGCAGCGCGTAGTCGTCGCGCAGATGGCGGGCGGCACCGTCGGTCGAGGTCCAGGGGTCGCGGCGATCGTCGACCACCTCGTCGAGGCGCATGTAGATCCGCGCCGAGGACGGGATGAACTGCCAGACGCCGGCGGCGCCGGACTTTGAATACGCATCCAGATTGAAGCTGGATTCGACGATCGGCAGACGCGTCAGTTCCTTGGGCAGGCCGTAGCCGCTGAAGATCTGCTCCATGTACGGCAGATAGCCGTCGGAGGTGCGCAGCGCCGCCTCGGTGCGCTCGCGCAGCCCGCGCTGGGTGCGGATCGTGCCGCGCAGGGCGGCGAAGCGGTCGTCGCCGCGGACATCGGCGAACAGGTCGTAGATCCGCCGCTCCTCGGCGCTCATCGTCTGCGGCGCGGCGCGCTTCTCGTGCACCGCCTGCAGCAGTTGCTCGGCCTGCTCGCGCGCGTCCGACTCGGCGCGCCGGCGATGCTTGTCGAGCTCGATCGCCGAGAGCTGCAGCGCCGGGCCGCGGAAATCGAGCACGCTCAGCACCTTGTGCGGGTGCGCCGACGAGTGCACGACGCTCTGCAGCTCCGAGTACTCGCTGAACACCCGCGTCCAGAAGCTCACCTTGGGCTGCAGCTGCGTGTAGCGCGGGAACAGTGTGTCGGCGCTGGCCTGGGCCGCTGGCGGAAACGCGATCTCGGCCGGCGCCGGCGCGGCGGGCGGGGTGTCGGGCAGCGGCGCGCTCAGCAGCGCCGGTGCGCCGGAATCAGCCGGGCCCTGATTGGCGTGCGCGGGGTCAAGCAAGCCTGTCGCCAGCACCAGCGCGCTCAGGGTGAACAGCGGGTGCATCCGCGAGAATCCGTAGCTCACTACAGCCAGCCCATAACAGCGCGCCGTCGGCGCAGGAACCGCGATGATGGTAAGGCGCGCGGTTCTCGCGCGGCAACGCTTTGGGCGGTTTTTGCGCGCCGCTGGTCCTGATGCCGTTAAGCTAGTCACATTCCGCTTCAGCCTGGATTCCGCATGACTCAGCCGTACCCCGCGATCGAGCCCTATCGCAGCCTGCGCCTCAAGGTGTCCGACCTGCACGAGTTGCATGTCGAGGAGTGCGGCAACCCCGAGGGGCAGCCGATCGTGTTCGTCCACGGCGGCCCGGGTGGCGGCGTCGAGAGCTGGCATCGCCAATTCTTCAATCCGCAGAAGTACCGCATCGTCCTGTTCGATCAGCGCGGCTGCGGCAAGTCGACGCCGCACGCCGAGCTGCGCGACAACAGCACCTGGGATCTGGTCGCTGACATGGAGCGCATCCGCACCGAGCTGGGTATCGACCGCTGGGTCGTGTTCGGCGGCTCCTGGGGCTCGACGCTGGCGCTGGCCTATGCGGTGACGCATCCGCAGTGCTGCGCGGCGCTGGTGCTGCGCGGCATCTTCC
>JBFHQK010000154.1:0-6624 GCA_041592255.1 Fontimonas sp. | reverse complement strand
GCGGATCGCGGCGGCGGCGGCGGCGAGCCGACGGGAGCGGTCGGCGACCAGCGCCTGCGAGGTGATCGCGTACAGACCGCGCAACGGCCGGAGCACGGCCATGCTCAGGCGGGGGTGGGCAGGCGTCGCGGAATCGGTCGGCCGTGACCGATCCGCCAGGCGCGCTCGAGGCAGGTGGCGACGTAGCGCTGGGCCTGCTCGACGGCGCTGTCCGCCGGCTCGCCCCGTGCCAGGCGCGCCGCCAGCGCCGATGCCAGCGTGCAGCCGGCGCCATGGAAGCCGCCGCTCAGGCGCGGCCAACGGAACACCCGGGGCGCGCAGCCGGCTCGATACCAGCGATTCTCGACCGCCGGCGTGGCCTCGTCGCCGCCGGTGATCAGCACCTGCGCGCAGCCGCGCGCCAGCAGCGCGGCGCCGCAGGCGTCGAGATCGGCGGCCTGCGGCACCAGCCGGCGTGCCTCGGCGGCATTGGGCGTGGCCACGGTGGCCAGCGGCAGCAGGCGCTCGAGCAGTGCGGCGGTGGTGGCCGCGCTGGTCAGGCGGCTGCCGCCGCCGGCACGCAGCACCGGATCGACGACCACCGGCGCCCGGCAGCGCGCGATCGCGGCGAGGATCGGCGGCAGCTGCTCCGGCGCGCCGAGCAGGCCGATCTTGATCGCATCAATGCGGCAGTCCGACAACAGGACTTCGAGCTGCTCGCCGAGCAGTTCGGGCGCGACGTCGCTGACCCGGCGCACGTCGCGGCTGTCCTGTACCGTGAGCGTGGTGATCACGCCCACCGCGTGCGCGCCGTGGGCGGCGATGGCCTCGATGTCGGCCTGCAGCCCTGCGCCGCCGCAGGGATCGAAGCCGGAAATGCACAACACCACGGGCGGGGTCTGGGTGATCATGGGCGCAGTTTACCGGCGCCGGCGCGGCCGTCCCTGTGTCGCGGCGTGCGGCGGCGACGTTGACAAGCCGCGTGCGCTCTGGTTGTCAACGGGGGTTATGCACAGCGACGGTGCAGCCGGCGCGCAAGCCGCGACATTGCGGCATGTTGTTGCGGAAATGTGATAAGAAATCTGTAAGTGATTGATTGTGCAAGGTAGGCGCTGGTGAATACAAAATTGTCTATGGGCAGAAAGCCAAGTGGGACCGGCGTTTGCGGGCGTTGTTCGTACGCTTGTGCACACGGTTATCCACAGGGGTTGTGGGCAATGGCGTGCTTTTGCTTTGCGACCAAGCGCTTAGCGTCCCATCTTCATGTTCGGGCGGGACTGCGGTAACGGAGATTGTCGATGGCGTTTGCGCGCGACGCAGCGGTACTCGCGGCAGTGGCCCTGTTCGGGGCCGGGCCGATCGCGGCGGCCGAGCGCGGCTGGCAGACTGCGGCGACCATCGACGTCGCGGCGCTGACCGAGCTTTCCGGCCTGGCGGCGTCGCGGCGGCAGGCCGGTCTGTTCTGGGCGCTGAACGACAGCGGCCATCCGCCGCGGCTGTACGCGGTGGATGGCCACGGACAGCCGCAGGCGTGGGTGGACGTCGAGGCGCCGGCGCTGGACTGGGAGGATCTGGCGGCGTTCGACTGGCGCGGCGAGCCGTATCTGGCCATCGCCGACACCGGGGACAATCTCGCCTTCCGGCGCACGGTGCGGGTGCTGCTGCTGCCCGAGCCGCCGGCCGGCACGACGCGGGTGCGCCCGGCGCGGGTCATCGAGCTGCGGTATCCCGGCGGTCCGCGCGATGTCGAGGCGCTGGCCGTCGACGCCGCCGCCGGGCAGATCCTGCTGCTGGAAAAGCGCACGCCGCCGGCGCGCCTGTATGCGCTCGATCTGGAGGGGCCGGCGGTGCAGGAGGCGCGCGTGGTCGCCGAGCTGGCGCCGATGCCGGCGCTGACGCCGACGCTGGCGCAGACCGTTGCCGGCCGGCGCAGTCGCGACGCCGTCACGGCGATGGATTTCGACGCCGAGCGCGGCGAGCTGGTGCTGATGACCTATCAGCGCGTGCTGCGCTTTCGCAAGGCGGCGCAGCAGACCTGGGCCGAGGTGCTGGCGCGCGCACCGGCCGCGGAGTGGGCCTTGCCGCGCGACGGCCGCCTCTACGAGGCGGTGGCGATCGACCGCGACGGCCACCTGTGGGCCGCCCCGGAGGGGCGCGCGCCGCCGTTGCTGCGGACCGTCGACTGACGCAGCCGGCGGCGCTCAGTGCGCGTCGTCTGGCGCCGCGGCGTCGGGGGGCGCGTCGGTGCTGGCGTCGGGCACCGGCAGGGGCGCCGCATCGGCGTCCAGGGGGGCGGCGATCGGTGCGTCGGCGTCGGTGAACGGCTGGGTGTCGATGCCCGCGGCATCGTTCCGGGTTGCGGCCGCGGGCGCCGCAGGCGCTGTGTCATCGGTGTCGGGGTCGAGTTGCGGCTGCGCCCGCACCGCCGGCTCGGCGGCTGCGGACGGCCGCGGGCGATGGCCCATCTGCTGCAGGATCCAGGCGCTGCGGGACTGGACATACGGGCCGGGATTGCGGGCGCTCCAGCGGCGCGGACTCGGCAGCACCGCCGCCAGTCGCGCGGATTCGGCGGCGCTCAATGCGGCGGCGGACTTGCCGAAGTGGCTGCGTGCCGCGGCCTCGACGCCATAGATGCCCGGACCGAATTCGGCGATGTTGAGGTAGACCTCGAGGATGCGGTCTTTCGGCCACAGGGTCTCGATCAGCACCGTGAGCACGGCTTCGATGCCCTTGCGCGCATAGCCGCCGCCCGGCCACAGGAACAGGTTCTTGGCGGTCTGCTGGCTGATCGTCGAGGCGCCGCGACGGCGGCCGCCGTCGCGCTGGTCGCTGAGCGCCTGCTCGATGGCCTCGAAATCAAAGCCGCGGTGCTCGAAGAATTTCTGGTCTTCGGAGGCCACCACCGCGTGGCGCATGCTCTTGGCGATGCGCGTCGCCGGCACCCATTCATGGCGCACCGGCGTGACCGGGCTCTGCAGCATGAACGCCGTCGTCGGCGGCGGCAGCCAGCGCAGCGCCAGAATCAGCACGACCGGCAGCGCGGCGCTGCCCAGCAGCAGCCAGATCAGCGCGCCGATCAGCGGCACGCCCGGGCGCGGTGCGCGCGGCGGTGGTTGGCGGCGCGGCGGTACGTACAGGTCGTGGCCGGGTTCGCTGAGCCGCGGTTCGAGGCTCGGCAGCCGGCGGGCGCGTGCAGGATTCATCGACGTTGGCTCAAGCTGAAAACCGGCAGCGACAGGTTCCAGACGATCGCCGCCAGGCGCAGGGCGGCGATCACCGCCATGCCGGCGCCGGCCGCCACGGTGCGCGCGACGCCGGCGTCCTGCAGCGCGACATAGGCGCTGGTGCCGGTGATCGCGGCGGTGGCGTAGATGTTGCCTTTGCGCAGGATCATCGGGATCTCCGCGCACAGGACATCGCGCAGCACCCCGCCGAAGACGCCGGTGATGGTGCCCATGAACACGGCGATCAGGCCGCCGGCGCCACTGGCCTCGGCGATCTGCGCGCCGGAAATCGAGAACAGCGCAAGGCCCAGTGCATCGGCGAGCTGCAGCGCCTTGTCCGGCGGCCGGCGATAGCGCACGTAAACCACCGTGAACAGCGCGGCGGTGATGATCGTGACCAGGTAGCGCGGGTCGACGATCCAGAACGCAGTGCGGTCCAGCAGCAGGTCACGCAGCGTGCCGCCGCCGATCGAGGTGACGATGGCGATGACCACCACGCCCAGCAGGTCCAGCGACTTGCGCCCGGCCGCCAGCGCGCCGGAGATCGCGAACACGGCGACGCCGGCAAAGTCGAGTAGCTGCAGCAGCGTGGATGGCGTCATGCGGGCGGCTAGCGTGCGGGGTGTGCCGGGGGCGGGTCAATCGCGGTGCTCAGCCGGAGAGCTGAGGGCCCAGCATGCGCGCATACACCAGCAGCAGCGGCGCCTGCAGCCACAGCAGGATCGCATCGCGGGCGTCCTGGCGCAGCACCGGCTCGTCGATGGTCAGCGTCAGCAGCCCGGCGGCGGCGGACGCAAGGCCGGCGAGCGCGCCCAGCAGCAGCCATTGCGCGCTGTCGGGCCACAGCGACGCGTCGAGCCCGCGTGCCTGCGCCACCCACGAGAACAGCAGCGCAACGCCGGCCATGCCCTGCAGCGGCAGCGTCAGCCCCGGGGCACGGCGCAGCAGCGGCAGCGCCGGCAGCAGCAGGCCGGCCAGGAACAGCACGTTGATCAGCGTATCGGCGCGGCCGTCGACGCCGAAGACGACGGCGCGCAGCGCCGGCAGCGGGTGCCGGCCGAACAGTGCCGGGTAGGCAATGGCGATGAACAGCAGCAGGGCGAACACGCGGCCCAGCGGCAGCAGGAAACGGTCGACCCACGCGACTGCAAGTGGCGCGTGGGTGTGCCGGTGCAGCCGATCCTCGGCCCAGGCCAGACCCAGTGCGGCGAGCGCGAACGCCAGCAGTGCGGCTGCGATCATGCGGTGTGGGCGCGCGCCACGCCGCGCCGCCGCGGTTGCCGGTCCGCCACGGTGCTCAGCGCGCGACCGGAACCGGCAGGCCCAGATGCCGCCACAGGCGCAAGGTCGGCTCGGCCTGGTTGAGGGTGTAGAAGTGCAGGCCGGGCGCGCCGGCATCGAGCAGGGTGCGGCACAGGCGGGTGACGACCTCGAGCCCGAAGTCGAGCAATGCCGCCTTGTCGTCCTGGTACTGCTCCAGCCGCAGCCGGATCCAGCGCGGGATCTCGGCGCCGCAGGCGGCCGAGAATCGCGCCAGCTGGGTGAAATTGGTGATCGGCATGATGCCGGGCACGACCGGAATCGAGAGTCCGGCCTGCGCGCAACGCTCGATGAAATCGAAGTAGGCGTCGGCGCTGTAGAAGTATTGCGTGACCGCGCCGTCGGCGCCGGCCTCGACCTTGCGGCGGAAGTTGGCGAAGTCGGTGTCGGGGTTGGGCGCCTGCGGATGCATCTCCGGATAGGCGGCGACTTCAAGCCGGAAGTGGTCGCCGTGAGTGTCGCGGATGAAGTTCACCAGCTCGTTGGCATAGCGAAACTCGCCGGGCGCCTCACTCGACACCGCGGTCGCCGGCAGGTCGCCGCGCAGCGCGACGATGCGCGTGATCCCGCTGTCCCGGTACTGCTGCAGCAGCGCGGCGATGTTCGCGCGTGTCGAGCCGACGCAGGTCAGGTGCGGCGCCGCCTCGATGCCGGTGTCGTTGACGACCCGCATCACGGTTTCGTAGGTGCCCTGCTGGTCCGAGCCGCCGGCGCCGTAGGTCACCGAGAAGAACGCCGGCTGCACCGCCGCCAGCTCGGCGACGACCGCCGGCAGTTTCTCGGCGCCGGCGGGCGTGCGCGGCGGAAACAGCTCGAAGGAAAAGTGGATCTCGTGAGACGCGAGACGTGAGGCGTGAGACGTCATGAGGCTTCAGCGCTCTTTGCGGGTTGCAGGCTCCGGATCATGGCGTTGAGCTTCGCAAAAACGCGATCCGCGAGTTCTGCAGCTTGATCTGTGGACGAGGTCAGGCCGAGTCGCTGAGCGAGCTGGATCTGGGTTTCGATCTCGGACAGCGACGCGCGGGCGATATGGAGAAACTGGACGAGCTCCGCGCGCGACCGGCGCGCGGAGCCCTCCGCGATGTTGCACGGAATGCTGACGGCCGCCCGGCGAATCTGGGCCGTCAATCCGAATCGCTCGTCGGAGGGAAAAGACGCAGGCAGACGATAGACCGCTTCGACCGGGTCCATCGCATCGCGCCACACCTCGAGTTCCTCGTGTCGGCGCTTTTCACGTCTCACGTCTCACCCCTCACGGCTCACGGACGTCAGTAGCGATAGTGTTCCGGCTTGTACGGCCCCTCGACCGGCACGCCCAGGTAGGCGGCCTGATCCGGCGTGAGCCGGGTCAGCTTGACGCCGATCTGTTCGAGGTGCAGGCGCGCGACTTCCTCGTCGAGCTTCTTCGGCAGCCGGTAGACGGTCTTCTCGTAGCGGTCCTTGTTCGCCCACAGGTCGATCTGCGCCAGCGTCTGGTTGGAGAAGCTGTTCGACATGACGAAGCTCGGGTGGCCGTGCGCGCAGCCGAGGTTGACCAGGCGGCCCTCGGCGAGCACGTAGATGTTGCGGCCGTCGGCGAAGGTGTACTTGTCGAGCTGCGGCTTGATGGTGTCGCGCTTGACGTCCTGGGCGGCGTTGAGGCGATCCATCTGGATCTCGTTGTCGAAGTGGCCGATGTTGCACACCAGCGCGTTGTTCTTCATCGCCTTCATGTGCTCGAAGGTGATGATGTCCTTGTTGCCGGTGGTGGTGACGTAGATGTCGGCCAGCCCCAGCGTGTCCTCGACGGTAGTGACCTGGAAGCCCTCCATCGCCGCCTGCAGCGCGTTGATCGGGTCGATCTCGGTGACAATCACGCGCGCGCCGAAGCCGCGCAGCGAGTGCGCCGAGCCCTTGCCGACGTCGCCATAGCCGCAGACCACGGCGACCTTGCCGGCGAGCATCACGTCCATGGCGCGCTTCAGGCCGTCGGCCAGCGATTCGCGGCAGCCGTAGAGGTTGTCGAACTTGGACTTGGTCACCGAGTCGTTGACGTTGATCGCCGGCACCAGCAGCTTGCCGGCCTCCATCATCTGGTAGAGACGATGCACGCCGGTGGTGG